>CAMYJP010000297.1 GCA_947258675.1 uncultured Desulfobulbaceae bacterium
ATGACGCGCACCACCTTGATATAACCATCTTCCTCACGGAGCAGGGCGCCGATCCCTTCCAGGGAGCCCCGCATGTGGATGTCAAAATCTTCTTTTTTATCCGGAGGCAGATAATTGGTATGCGGATCGTAAGCCCTGGTAAAGGCATTCAAATATCGATCATAGTGATCCTGCAGACTTTCACGAAGCATTCTTGAGAAAAGATTTTCGTAACTTTTCAGGACTTTTTTCCGGGCGTTGGCAAATATTTCTTCTGCTGTCTTCTCCTCTACCGGTTTGTCGGTTCTGGGCTGTCCGGCGTGATTCGGCATGAGCGACAGGGAATACCCCTCATCTTCCAGGAGATTCAGGTAGCGCGTGATTACCTGAAATGTAATGATTTTTTGCCAGCGTCTTTTCAGATCACTAAGGGTGGTACAGTACTGAAGCTTGTCCGGATCCGTTTCAAGGACTTCTTTTTGGGCTAGGTTAAGCTCTTGTTCGAAAAGGTTTCGGACAATATCTTGCACCTGTTCAATCCGCCCTTTCAGAATAGAGGCGCCAAGGGCCGGTAATTCATACCGGCCGGCAAGTATTTCATCATCGATATTGGTAGAAAAATGTTCCAATTGTCTGATATCTTCAGCAAGTAGGAATCTTTTCTGGGAATCAAGCTGTTTTATATAGAGAGTAAATGCGTTTGTTGACAGGTTATCGTCGATTTTTTTATGTGGATAATTGAGTTTTGATAATTTTTTTTTCAGGAGATAGCTCAAAAGTTTTTTTGGATACGGATCAAAATCGGTTTGCTCGCTGGCGGCAAAAACTCGCCCAGAGGAGAATATGAGAAAGACGGCAAGAATGATGGCGGTAATTCGGTTTTTCCAGAGTTGGTTCATGGTTTTTTCTTGGTTGGAGTTTTAAGAAAATTTGGGAGCTAAGCAGCGCAGCAGGGATACATCATATTCACTCCTCAGTCCTCACATTCATTTCATGGTTCCTTATATCGTTTACTCTACAGAGCCGGAGACATTCAAGACAAACAGGAACTGTTCAGCACACCCATCCGGAGTCAATCTTTCCCTGGAGCTTGGTTGAACAGTTACCGCCTGGCGTTCGGTCGAATTCCGTAGCCTCACCTGAGTATATACGACAAACTTTTCAATATAATCGGCGTTACTCTCTTCTTTCTATAAGACAATTTTTACCGTACCTGGCAATTGTGCCGCAGATTTTCCCTCCCCACCTCCGGCTGAAGGTGTTTAATGGCGGTCTTTCGATACGGATTTGATTTTGGCCTCTAGTGCGGCCTGAGTAAAGGGTTTTTTAATGAAGAAGGTGTTCGGCTCTAAGATTCCTTTCTGGACGAAGAAGTCCTGAGTATGTCCAGACATATATATAACCTTTAACGAGTTTTTTTTCTTGACAAAATCGTTATACAATTCTTTGCCGTTTTTTTTCGGCAGCACAACATCCGTGAGAAGCAGAGAAATTTCATCCATGTGGTTGTTAAAAACTTCTTCAGCCTCATCGGTTTCGGTTGCGGTAAGTATCGAATATCCCATATTTATCAGGAGCCGTTGGGTGACTTGCAGAACAGCCAGGTTATCTTCTACCAGGAGAATCGAAGAAATATTTTCCCGGGTGTCCGAGATCGACATAAGCGAAGAGGGTTTCGGTTTCTCTGTAAACATGGGAAGGTAGATTTTAAAGGTGGCTCCCTGTCCCGGCTCTGAGTCAACCCAGATAAATCCCTTATGCTGCTTGATAATACCATATGCCGTGGAGAGACCGAGGCCTGAGCCCAGCCCCACCTCCTTGGTTGTGAAGAAGGGATCAAATATCAGTTCCTGGATTGCCTGATCGATACCACTGCCCGTATCAGAGACGGTGATCATTATGTACGGGCCGGGAGGGATGTTGACTTGACGGATCTGCCCCTCTGTCTTATCCAGTGTACAGTTAGCCGTAGTGATTGTCAGGGTGCCGCCTTGGGGCATGGCATGCCTGGAATTAACCGCCAGATTGACAAGGATCTGTTCAATCTGGCCCGGATCCGCCTGGATCGTGCTGAGGGTTTCGGCCGGTGTGAAGCTCAAGGTAATGTCTTCGCCAATGAGGCGTCTGAGCATTTTGGACATATTTTTGATCAGATCGTTCAGATTGATCACCTCGGGTTCCAGGATTTGACGTCTACTGAAAGCCAGTAATTGCCTGGTCAGACTTGCGGCCTTTTTGGCCAGAAGCATGATTTCTGACAAGTCACCGTGAACAGGCATGGTTTCATCAGTCTGGTCAAGGGCGAGGCTTGCAAAACCGATGATACCGGTGAGGAGATTGTTGAAGTCGTGGGCCACGCCGCCAGCCAACTGGCCAACGGCTTCCATTTTTTGGGATTGGATGAGTTGTTTCTGCAGCTTCTGTTGTTCGTTTTCAGCCCATTTCCGTTTGGAGATGTCTCTTGCAACATGGATCACCCCCTGCAGTTCATTATTCTCATCAAATCGAGGAAATATTTTCACTTCAAGGTGCTTCTGCAGATGAGGTTCAAAAAAGTCTACGGGATGAAGTTCTTCCTGATTCAAAATTGACTGACTGGTGGGACTGTCTTTCAAAGGAAAATCAACGCCATGAAATATCTGGTAAAAATTTTTTCCAATAATTTCTCTGAGCGGCAGGCCGGTTAGTTTTTCAGCACCGAGGTTGGCTTGGATAATGGAGTTATTTTTATCATGGACTGTAATTGAATCATCTATTGAGTTGAAGGTCGTCTCCCAATCTTCCTTGGCCTTGACAATGAGACCGCGCATTCTGCCGCTTTCCGTGATGTCAATACCGGTGAAGATAATATGTTCGACCCCGGCGGTATTATCTGGAAGCAGGTTGTATGACCCTGAGATCAATCGGTGCTCATTGGACTTTGTCAACCAGTAATGGTCGCTGGTATTCTGATCTCCGCCGGGTTTCAGGTCGTTGAATACTTTTTGAACCTGTTCTATTTCTTCGGGGAGCAAAAGTAATTCCCATATCTTCCGGCCCCGAACTTCATCGAAGCTGTATCCTGATATCCTTTCGCATTGCCTGTTAAAGCGAAAGATTCTGCCTTGTTGATCAAGCACGAGAACCAGGGCACTGACCGTATTGAGAATGGTATTGGAGAAATCACGTTCGGTTCGTAACTCTTGCTCCGTGCGATGACGTTGGAGAATGCTCTTGTTGGCATGCAGCGAGGTGAAGAGAATTGCCGCCAGTAGCAGGGCCATAGTCAATAACAGGTGGGTTTCAAAAATCGAAAAAGTGACGTGGAAGGAGAGGCTGACAAAGAAGATCGGGCCGAGGAAGCCGTAGGTTATGGAAACAAATCGGTCTGAGATTTTGGTCAGTAATTCCTGGCTGACGACGCCCTCACGAACAAAAAGACCCGCCATGTAGGCACCGATGATG
>CAMYJP010000298.1 GCA_947258675.1 uncultured Desulfobulbaceae bacterium
GCAGAATATCCATTGTGGATCGCCTGTGAAATATAAAATAATTCTTTGCCGACAATGGTGGGTTTATTAAAAGGTATTTTGTACATAGATGATATTTTTCGTTTTTGTTTTATGCACCCGCACAATTGATAGTATCAATACTAGACTCCAAATTCTTCCGGCCCGAACAGTCGCGATGTGATAGGCGAGGCGAGTATTGAAACCCCGAAAGCAATAGTCAAATAGTCAAGCCTGCGGTTAAGGCTACAACGTTATCGGCAAAAGTTGCGGTTCCCTTTTTGAGCTCGATTGGGGAGGGGATCTCTTTGTCAGAGGAGCCATTCAGCATGCTTTTTCGTTGCGCGAAAATCGGTGTTGAATTGATTTCAGCCTTTGCCATGTTATCATAGATTCAAGATTTTAATATCAATTGATTTAGTTTACTGTAATTATTCAGCCACTAAGACACTATGCCACAAAGATTATGAGGTAATTTAATAAGTCCAAAAGGCTGAAAATTCACAAATTATTCTTTGGTCGAAGGCAACCAATAGCCAGCGATGAAATTTTATGTCAATGATTCTCTCTTTAGCAAACACTTTTCCAAAAAAGGCATGAACCGCACTATGTTTGCTATAACTTACTTTTTTTGTGCCTTAGCGTCTTGGTGGCATGACTTTTCCGTGTAATTATTTCTTTACAATAGAAATGCCTTGCGAATCTTTTTTATTCTTTTGTTGCTTTGGATTCTTTCCGTCTTTAATTTGACGAATCACTGATAATATTTTAAATCGACTTTTCATGCTATTTTCAAGCATTTTAAAAAGATCGATAATGATGGTATCGCGTTCATTTTTTAATTTTTTTAGATTTTTTATTTCTTCATGTAAGCCTTCAATCTTGGCGTCTAACATATCAATCCTTTTTCCCATAAATTGAAGCGTATTCCCAGAAGATTTAGGGACAATTTCCTCAGAAATGGTTTTTACACTGGAGTCGTTAAAATTTAAATCCAGCTTACTAAAAATACCACTTTCCTCCCTTTCTTTGATCACTGTTTCAACTAAGTTCTTATCGACTATTTTAATTCCATCGGCATAGCCATACACGAGAGCGGTATCGCAAATTACATTAATTATTCGGGGTATACCCAGGGAATGCTGGTAAATAAGCTCAATTGCGTCTTTTTTAAAAATATCGAGATTTTCAGCTTCACCAACTTTTAAACGATACTGGATATAATTATTTACCTCATCTTTGCTCAGCCCATTGATGTGATAGTGGGTGGACACACGCTGTGCGAATTGCTTCAAATCGTTTCGCTGTAATTTGTATTTGAGTTCAGGTTGTCCTAACAGGATTATTTGAATAAGGTGGCTTTTTTCTGCTTCCAAATTGGAAAGCATTCTAATTTCTTCCATCGCCTCGAGCGAAATGTTCTGAGCTTCGTCTATAATCAGAAGAACGCGTTCATTTTGAGCATAACGTTCGAGCAGGAAGTCCTGAAAAATTTCCATGATGTCGACTTTTTCCCTCACGTCGACATTGATTTCGAACTCTCTGCAAATGGCTTTTAAAAATTGTGAAGCAGGTATATTGGTGTTGGTTATCAGGCCGATATTGATATCGAGCTCTAATTTATAAAGAAGATAGTTTATCAAAGTCGTTTTTCCGGCTCCAACCTCACCCGTTATAACAGCGAATCCCTTGCTTTCGCTTATCGCATACTCTAAATGCCTGTATGCATCTTCATGTTCTCTACTCATATAAAAATATTCGGGATCCGGATTGAGATTAAATGCTTTTTCTTTTAATCCATAGAATGATTCATACATAATTTTCTATCCCCCAATATAGGCGTCTCAAGGGCGGGTTAGGCCTTTACATCCTTATCGTTGTCGACAGACCTAAGGACCTGCCAGAAGAAAGTCACGGAAATTGGGTGTTTAACTCGATCAGAATATTATCTTTTTGTTGCTTCCAGTATAGTTATTCCAACCAATTTGTCGCGTTTATACCGAAGCAAAACCCCATCATCACGCATTTCACTCTCGGTAGCTTTCTGTGGTCTTCGAAAACTGAGATACAGCACATCGGCTTCCTCATCGTAGTCAATCCAAAGTTTATTTTTTGGGAACTTAAGCAAATGTGAAACCGTCTTTCTCTGGTAAGGCGAATGGGAATATCATTTATTTGAGTAGGCTATCTTCCATTGATTAATTATTGCCCTTCCACGCTCAATAGCTATAATATCATCATCAGTCCACACATGATCATTGTTAATCAAGTTCTGTAAATTCTTTTTTCTTTCCTTCTTTGATATTGATATCTCAATTGCTGTACCTTCCTTGAAAGGTAAATTTTTTAATTCCAAATATCCTCTTTTACGTATTTTAGTTTTGAATACATGGGTTTCCATTTCAACCTCCTTAAATCCTCTGCAATAGTTTAGCCGCAAAGGTTATAATATTCCTTTTTTTGTGCCTTCGTGCCCTAGTGGCTGAACTTTTATCTTTTATCTGAGAACATCAATTAAGTTCAAAAACAATTTTTAAAGCTTGATCAATTTCATTCATCTTTGAATGTGTTAATTTCCCACGAATGCTCACAAGCCTGTGACGGTGATCAATAGGGCGTGTTTGAAGGCAATCAGCTACCGATTTCTTTGAAAGGCCATTACTTCGGGTGGGATTGATTTCTACATTGGTTGCTATTTTCGCTTTCTTAGCACTCCAGGCGGTAATTGGAACAACCTGAATAACTGGTACTCTCTGATTATACACGTCGTTGGTTACAATGATGCATGGCCTAATTTTTCCAGTCTCAGAACCAAGCGTCGGGTCAAGATTAACGTCTAACAACATGCCCCTTTTCAGCGTTGTCATTCCGGCCAGCCATCTAATGCAGTTTCAGTAAGCTGTTTCAGATCATTATCTTCTGAATAATCTTCAGCGTATAAATCCGCTGACTGCTTTAGTTGCTCAAGTTCGAGGTTTTTTTTGAATTGATCTATGGCGACCCTCAGCATGGTACTCTTATCCTTAAATCCATGGTCTTTATATCTGCTTAAAAAGCGGACATGTGATTCTTTAATGCTGAATTTTACCTGTAACATATGCCCTTTTATTGGTTCTAAAAAAGGTACCTAAATTGTAGGCCTATTCTAGGTGCTTATAATTTAGAAGTCAATAACAAATGTCGATAATTTGAAGCCAAATAGACAATTATTTGGGGAAATGATCATTTTTAACGAGGATTTAGGGTATTTAATGCCTTCTTTGTCCTTAACCCTGAACTCTCTTATGAAACTTCATTTATTTAGACAGGATTAACAGGATTAACAGGATTGTTTTGGTTTAGTTTAGCTCTAAGCTATATCCTGTCCATCCTGTTAATCCTGTCAGAGAAATAAAATTGCATCTCATTAAGTTTTTTATTCGATACTGGCCGCTTTTCAGGCTGGCGGCGGGGCTGAACCCTGAACCTGTGAACGGTTACCTAATTTTATTAATAATAGATCCTATGACGGGCTTATCTTTTAATAGTTCCATTACTTTCTTGATTTGATCGGTAGTTGTTCGCTTTTCTTCCACCACCAGCAAAATACCGTCGACATACTTGGCTAAAACCAGAGAATCGGTATGCGCCAGTAATGCCGAACAATCATAAATTATAATCCGGTCGGATGGGTAACGGTTTTTGAAATCATCTACCAATGCTGCCATTTTTGGAGAACCTAAAAGTTCAGCTGAATTCGGTAATGTTGTACCGGCAGGTACGATAACAAGCCTTTCTATCCCGGGATTGAGAAGGATATCAGTTATGTCAGCGTTGCCCAGTAAATAATCCGACAAGCCCTTGGTCTTGCCGAGGCCGAAAAAATCCTGAGCAAACTCTTTGTGCTTTTTTTTAGAATGATCTTTTAAGTCACAATCAACAATGAGTACCGTGCGGTGCATTTCCTGCGCGATGCTTACGCCAAGATTAATGGAAGTAAATGTCTTGCCTTCATAAGGATTGGCGCTGGTTACAAGGAAACTGTTCCCCTGAATCTTATCGAGCTGGTTTAAAATTTGGGTGCGAAGCGTTTTTATCTGATCTATTTGTTCGGTATCGTAAAAATGAGAAATGACTTTGCCTTTTTTTAAAACATTATTCTCAATCTTTTGAACTTTGGTCTTGGAATAATTGATATCTAATTTAGATTTTTGCTTCTCTACTTTATCCGATTTCAGATTCACAGGTTCAGCAGGCTTAATACCTCCTCTAATAACTCTCTGAGTATCAAGCCCTCTACTCTCACTTGCTTTGGCGAGGGCTTTTTTTAGTTTTCTCATTTACAGAACCTCTTTAGGGTGATTGTGATAGTTTAGCTACTAAAAATTTGGACATTTTGAATTTGGTAATAGTTCACCGCTGAGTG
>CAMYJP010000299.1 GCA_947258675.1 uncultured Desulfobulbaceae bacterium
TTAGAAATGAGATAATAAAATGAATTCAACCAGACTAAACAAAGAAACTACAATCACTTACGAAAACGGCAGCAAATATATTGGAGAAATTGAAGACGGTCTTCCGCACGGCAAAGGAGAGATTATTGGCATTAACGGCAAAGGATACAAAGGAGGTTTTAAACACGGTCTGTTCGAGGGATTTGGCTCGCTGACCCGTCCTAATGGCGGTCGATACAACGGATGGTTTAAAAACGGCCTATTTAATGGTGAAGGAGAATTGATTCAGATTGACATCGCTACCTATACTGGAGGTTTCAAAGATGGTGTGATGCACGGAAAAGGTAAAATAACAGAAACAAACGGTTTAATCTGGGAAGGCAAATTCAATGACGGCAGCATGATCGGTTCAGGTGTATTGACCATGCCGACAGGTAAAATTGTCAAGGGCCGCTTTGTAGGACCAAAATTCAAGGTGGAAAAGGTTTTGAAAAATATAGGGTAGTTTTATTTTCTGAATAAAGCCGGCCGATTCTAGCGGAACTAGTTTTCCAAATGTACCAATGGCTAATATATGGGCAGAAAACCAGCCAATAATCGGCATAAAACAAGATTCCTTGCTGAGGATGCGGAAATTAGTGTAACCCTGACACCTTTAGGTACAAATAAAGAGATATGGGGAATTGTCATCGATTTCAGTGAAGATGGTTTCCAGATTAATGTCCCATTAGAAATAAAATCAGAGACGTTGCTTAAAATCACCATTTGCAGAAAATCCGATTGTGAGGAAGTGGATATTGAGCATCTATCTGGAAGAGTTGTCTGGTGCAGACCGGATACCATAGTTGAAGACTGCTATAATCTTGGAATAGAGTTATCTGAATTAAACCTGCTTTCATAATTACAGATTTCTAATAATTCGCCCTCTAAAACCTCGTTATTATTTTCAGCACCAGACATAAAATTATAAAATTGAGCAGAGCCAAATGAATGAAAAAATCAATAATCCCTCAGATTGGCTTATAGCGCTCATCAACGAATACGTTGCAGCTTCACCTGAAAACGACCTGAAACTTCAAAAAAAAGAAAAGGTTTTTGATAAACCCCTGGTCGGATTCTCCAATGGAGCCGATGAACTCTATACAATTTACAAAAATCACATTGGCAGCTTTTATCTGACCCCGGCTGAGATGTTTGAAAAAACATTACCGGAGCATGGATGCACGCCAACCGAACTCACAGTAATTAGCTGGATTATTCCATCGACCAAAACAACCAGAAAAGAACAAGGCTCTCAAGATAAATTCCCTTCAGAACGATGGATTCGCACCAGAGCCTATGGAGAAGATTTTAACAATGCTATTCGCCGTTTTGTAGTAAGAGAATTACCAAAAAAGGGAGTACAAGCTATAGCCCCGTTACTTTCTTCTCCATGGAAACGCTCAGATCAGGGGCCTTATGCTCCCTGCTCAAACTGGTCGGAACGACATGCTGCTTTTGCAGCGGGACTCGGAACTTTTGGGCTGTGCGACGGACTAATTACCGCTGTTGGCAAAGCAGTCCGCATCGGCTCAGTAATAGCAAAATTGAGATTACAACCCAGTAAGAGACCATACATAGACCGCCACGCATATTGCCTCCATTATACCCATGACACTTGTCGTGCATGTATTCCCCGCTGCCCTGTCAAGGCGCTCAGTGAGAAGGGCCATGATAAGAAGAGATGCATGGCTTATACTGAAAAAGCCATGAATTCCTATATAAAGAAAACCTATGGTTTAGACACCTATGCTTGTGGTTTATGCCAGGCCGAAGTCCCTTGTACATACAAAATCCCTACCCTGGAAGATTTATGATGATCAGATAAAATTAAGTAATTGGTTGTAAAGATTTCTCCAGTTATTGGGGTAATTTTCACTGAGTGAATTATCCTGCTGGGATGCTGTTGATTCCAGAGATCTAAAAAATTATATCATTGAATGATCAATTTAGTTTCGCAAAACATGATAGTTATCTTTCACCTGGAAAACTTACAGATTGAAACATTCCAACAGTCAAGGTATCCATTATGATCACTAGACTCAAAAATAACAACAGTATCATCCTGGTATTATTCATCACAGTGTTGATTAGTTCTGCTTGCTCAAAAAACAGTGAAGATGAACAGCAGTATAAAGATTCACAGTTTCACCCTGGAAAATATAGAATTGAATTTGACATGCCGGGCGATGATTTTGCATCAATCGACGATCTTGATATTTTAAAAAAAATACAAAATAAAATAGTTGCGATGAACGCCGGCAAGATACTCAGCACTGGCTCAGGAATGGGTACTATGGCAATAAGCGTACAAATTGATGAAAAAGAATCAGTCGGATCAATAAAAAAAATTATTCAAGATATTTTTCCTGAAGCCAAATATTCAATAGAAATTGATAAAATTCCTGTTTTGGGTCAATAGACTACTTTTTTTCCTTAAATGCGTATTTTTTCCGTAATAATGAACCAATATCCAGGAAAAATTGACCACAAATAATCTCACACATTCTGCACATATCCTTAAACTACCTTAATAATTACACTTTTTAAAAAAATGTCACTTTATGGCATATCGCTTGCTAGCAAATTGCTAATAATTTTGTTATAGAGCCTGTACCTTATGCATATGATGCTGAACATCCCACGTTTGTGGACCTGAATGTACCAGTAATAATTCTAATCTTCTTAAAAGCGTTCAACTGGAAAAATGAAAATCAATCTCCTAGTAGCAACCTTTCTTTCCATGATTTTTTTCATACCAACAGACGGAATTTGCAATAATTTTGAAGATTTCTTTCCTTCTCAAAATTTTGCCTACGGAAATCCGGAAAACACCACCACAATGACAGAAAAAGACCAAAATATCTCACAGACTGATCTTTCTTTGGCACGTAATTTATTCCTGTTAGGTGATGTAAATAAGATAATTTTTCACCCAAACTCTAACACACAACTCGGTATTGCCCCCAAAGTAACGCTGCCCGACACAATGAGGCTTAATAATATTTTCAGCACTGATGAAGAAAAAATCTTTTTCGACCCAACATTGGAAGTTCCCCTGGGCAATGATAACTTCAATGTCTTTGGTGGTTATGAGGATGATACAGGCGTTGTTTTTGGATTATCATTAAAATTAAAGTTAACAAAGGATTTATTTTAAAACGTACCTCAAAAATAAAATCTCAATGCGCTAAAAAGGCTGTGTCTACAATGACTCAGCCTTTTTTTTGGTAAAATTCAACCTGCTGCAATTAATGAATTCTACCGGTCACAACTCCAAAGACAAAAAAAGGGAATCAACATTACCTGATGATTCCCTTTACTCTATTATGGTGAGCGGAGCGGGATTCGAACCCACGGCCTTTGGCTCCGGAGGCCAACGCTCTATCCAGCTGAGCTACCC
>CAMYJP010000300.1 GCA_947258675.1 uncultured Desulfobulbaceae bacterium
TCTTTAATTTTGTGGTATATTTCCATGGCCTTTTCTTTATTGTCGTTCTCTGCATATGCAATGCACAGGCCTGTAAGGGCATCGATATGTCCTGGTTTAAGACGTATGGCTTTATTAAACTCGTCAATTGCCTCTTTAAACCTGTCCAGGAAGAAGAACGTGTACCCAAGGCCGTTATGGTAATCAGGTGCATTTGGCGCCAGCTCCGTAGCTTTCTGGAGGTATTTCAGAGCCTCTAACGGTTTATCCATCTTCAAAAGAACCATTCCATACCATGCGTTAAGGTCAGGATGTTCCGGCTGTTCTGTTATTTCCGCTGTTATTACATCCAGCGCAGCAGCATAATCATATTTCCTGACAAGAGCTTCGATATTCTTTAAGTTCTCCTTTAATGGTATACGCGTTGCTTTTGTATCTCTTTTTTCAGACAGGTGAGGCTTGCTCTTTACGCCCACAGGTAATGAGGATGCATTGATATCAGTTTTTTTCTCATTCAGGTCATCGATTTTTTCTCTACCCTTTGTTACTGGCAAGCCTGTGACTTTTTTATCAGCTGTTTCAGTTGTACCGGACTTATCTGTGTCAAAGACAGGGGCTGAACCGGAATATATCCTTACTATTCTTTCCTTCTTTATATATGCCTTCATCACCGTTGCATTGGGCAGTTTGGGTTTAACTGTATTGAAGAATCGTTCGGCTGACGGGTAATCGGTAAATTTCCCAAGTCTGACAGAGTAGAATTTGCCGATTTTTTCTATTCTTAAATGGTCCAGTTGAGTTTCCTCCAATGTATTCACTATGGAATCATACTTATTTTGTGCTTCGGGCACACTTGAAAAACTACTTGTCTGCACCGTATGAAACAGTTGTGATGCATGCACATTAAGAGGTAACAGGAATAAAAACAAAAATAATGTTACATATCCTGCTGCAGAAAATTGTGATTTGTTTTTTTGCATATTAAAATCAGCTTTTTCAATACTTGCCAAACTTCTTTAGTTATTAATATCGGCTATTTTAAATGAAAACTTAATACATACTGTAATTTACTGATAAAAAGTTGCTGAAAATCTGATATCGAACCTCGTGTCAGCATTAATCCGGGAATTCCAGGGAAAAAGTCAATAAAATCATTATATACTTTTTACCCATATTTTCATACACAATAAGGGCCAATCGTCAAGTTTATTGTCTGGAAAGGCCTCGTGGATATTTTTTGACAGGCGCATATTCAGTATGTTGACTGAGAAAAAAGCTGGACAACGCCATCGATGACATGAAGGAATATCCGGTTGGTGCAAATGAGCCGAAGGCAAAAAACAGATTTTATTGTGTTACAAGTGTTATGGTTATGTGAAGCAATGAAATTTTCTATCATTAAAAAAAATAAAACTAAAGTTTATCATTATAATGTCCGTACTTACACATTAAGTTCATTGCAAGTAACAAAAAATTTAAACTTGCAATAAGGAAAGGAGAACATATGGCTAAGAAACTGAGATGTGCTGCAAAAACCAAAGAAGGTAAGAGATGCAAAAACACCGCAAGCGGGAAATCTAAAAATTGTGCTGCTCATAAAAGAAAGTAGCCTGTGAACGCGACATATTGAGTCAGACCATAAGGGGCTTGTTTCGGCAAGCCCTTTTTTTATTGTTCATTCGCAGGCAGTGTTCTCCATAATTATTTCATCATTTTTTTTATTTTATTAATGTGCTTTTTCTCATCAGCAACCATTTTCTTATGCGATGGTTTATCTTCACAGGAAATCAATTGAGCAATTAATTTATTTGTATACATTTCTACCATTGATTCCTCAAATTTCAATGTCATTGAAAGGGCTTTTTTGAAAGAAACGGAATCCGCTGTAATTTTCACAGCTAAATCATCAGCCATCTTAACTGTTTTGTTTACAACGGCGATCGAGGGGGCCGATTCCATTTTTTGTATTTCATCGGTGAGCCCAAGAGATTTAACATCATTTAAAAAGGACAGGTGACTTATTTCATCATCAAAAAGTTCTTTCCAGAAATCTTTCCTGTCAGGGAATTTTTTCATTAATTTTTTATACATAGATGCTGCGGATTTCTCTACTTTGATACAACCATTGATAAGTTCATTTTTGGCCATAATAATGACTCCCCCTTTTGTAAGAAATAAACCATACTACATCGATAGATGAAGTATGCAGAGTTTCACGTGTGATAAAAGACATGATGGACAGTATATCATATTGATTTAAACTTTGACTTTTTACATTGAACATATCAGTGATGCTCCCCGCCTGCAAGGCGGGGCACCAAACAGGAATAATTTTTGGATCATCTCCAATAAAGTTGCTGTCAACGTAAGGATTCCAGGGGCCAGGGAATCGGGCCTGCCTACCGTCAGGCAGGCCCGATTAAAGACTTCGGGCATGACAGGTCAGACAAGAGGCTATATTCGCAATCATATATGTCACTGCGAATAAATTACTCTAATGCATGTTTCCCGTGCACTACTCTACATGTCAGTATTACTTCTTATTGTAATTCAGTGTATTATTTTGAATATTATCCCTCAAACCAAGATCCAGAATAGCACCGCTGCTGATATCTGCGTCCCTTAATCTGTCAGTGCGTGCTGTATCCCTGGACTGTCCTGATTCAGCAACTAATGATGTCCCTGCTGCAGTGTCACTGTTCGTCTTCTCAAGCCATTGACAGGCCATCAGAGACAGAGGCGTTATCAACAGCATGACAACCGCGATGAAGCTTATACTGAAACCTTTACGCATAATTATCCTCCTTTTTGCTCCTGTGAGATGCTCCAGGATATTTTTATTACTGGTATTATGATGAGCGAAGTGACCGGGGACAGGCAGTGATACAAATCACAATACTATCTTTTATAAAAAACCCGGCGATTGATACATGTCTTAAGTCAGCAAGACCATTTCCTGCATATATAGTGAGAACAGAGGTTGGCATCAACATTATTATATGCTGGCTTACACCGCGTATTTGCTGTATAATCTCAATATAAATGGAATTGCCTAAAATAATACATAATTGTTTTGTGATGGAACAGACTGTTTCATCCATATACAGCTATTTCATACAATTATTCCCTGACGAAAAGCTGTTCTGGACAGATCTGTATTTAGATGAGCTGGATCATGCAAACTGGTTAACCAAAGCCAATTATACAGGAATGATTGACCTGTTGCCATCAACAGATTTAATTCCCGCATTAGACCTTGTCGATAGCAGTGTGAGATTTGCTGAGGAAAGAAAAAAGCAGATCACGTCCAGGCCAGTGCCTTTTGAAGATGCTCTCAATATTGCACTGAAACTTGAGGAAACCATGGTTGAAACTTTTACAAATGAACTTATAGCAAATGTGTTATCTGTAGATGACGAATCATTGAGTGACCTTGAAATGGCAGAAACGGTCAGGAAATATCTTTTAAAGCACTTTTCAGTACAAACTGTATATAATTATTTGCATTGCGCAAAACTTTTACTCCCACTCTTGTCTGGACGCCATTTTTTTTGTAAATTCTGACAACCTGAGCAGCTACATGCAGCTGCTCGTTACCTGTATCGATAACTATGTCAAGATTGGGGTTCATAGGATCGGAAAACTGGGTCTCAATAAGCATACCCTCTGCAGAACAGTCAAGCAGTTTGCAGGGATTTTGACTGCCTTTATCAAAAAAACATACACCTTCATTCACAGGAATTCTCTCATACCGTCTTTTGCTGTACTGGTCTTTAACCTTCATGCTTTTCTATTTCTTATCCCGGTTGTAAAATCTGCATGGGAAGTTACATTGAGAATAAATTGCTGATATGAATATAGTGATACCTTGTTTCATGCTCTCCTCCTCCTGTATTCATACCATCACAAGAGGAAAATAAACTTCTTTTAATAGACCATATATATCATGTATCAGTATTTTTTGCAAATACAGAAAAGGATGGCAGGGCT
>CAMYJP010000301.1 GCA_947258675.1 uncultured Desulfobulbaceae bacterium
TGCCGCGAGTTTTCAAACTCGCGGCAGTTTCGAGGAGCGCAGGGTGTCAATCATCAGCTGTTTCTTAAGCTGATAATCCGCCGCAGGCGGGCAAGTGACTGGGTGCCCTTTCTTTTGACCTATAATATTTTCTTCGGTATATCAAATCCCCAATGTGATGCCTGCTCAAGGAAATAATCGTCCGTCATCCCGGCAATAAAATCCCTTACCATAGAAGCCGGGGTATTTCTTTCCAGATATGTGGTATCCAATTCGTTTATAAAATCGCTAAATATTTTTGAGCTTTTGACATTTTTTTTCAGGTGATCCATATAGGTCTTAAATATCGACCGATAGCAGACCCTGATTTTATCAAAACCATTTTTAATTTTCGAATTAAGATAAATTCTTTCATAATTAAACTCTTTCAGCAGACGAAGACTCTCTGAAATCTCTCGGCTGAAACCAATCCCATCTGCCATAGATTCTTTCACATCTTTATCTCCAATACCTAAAATTGTATCTCTGCTATTGGTAATCAGATCTTCAACCAAACGATAGACAATAGAACCGTTGGTACTGCCGAGAATTTCTCTACATGCTTTCGGGATATCACTACGAAGGATTAATTTCAGTTCTATGGCATCTTCAATGTCCCGGCCGATATAGGCTATAGTATCAGCAAAACGTACCACACACCCCTCCAACGTCATAGGAAATAGAGCATAATTCGAATCTTCAGCCTTTAAATGTAATTCCCGATCAAAATCGACAAAAGTTTTTCCTCTGCTGGGCGATAAGGTTTGATTGTGGATTTCCCCATCATGACAAAGTATACCATCAAGGGTCTGCAGGGTCAGATTCCACCCACCACCCCCCTTTTCAATTTTATCAAGAAATCGTACACTCTGAATATTGTGTTGAAAAGCCGGCAATCCATATGATTTACAAATACTGGCAAGCTCTTTTTCTCCATCATGCCCAAAGGGAGGGTGACCGATATCATGTCCTAGGGCAATGGCTTCAATGAGGTCCTCGTTTAATCCTAAGAACCGACCTATTGTCCGGGCAATTTTTGAAACCAGCTGCACATGGAGAACCCGGTGAGTAATATGATCATTATTTACCAGATAAAATACCTGGGTCTTATCTATATACCGGGTATAAGAGCGAGAATGCAGTATTCGATCGCCATCCAGGGCAAAAGCCTGACGATGACCGCTTTTCTTTTCGTCCTGTCGGCGCTTTCCATCTCTGCTAGGGGTGGCAAAGGGTGAGAGATATTTGTTTTCCCTCTTATCAAGCTCCTCTTTAAGCTGAATTAAATTAATAGTTGCTGTTGTTTCAGAGTTCATGGTAACGGTAATCCGATGAGATTTACTGAAGCTATTTTAAGTCAATAGTTTGTAACGCATACCATATATGATACAATGATTAGTTACCTCTTTCCCTCAGGGAATTGTAAACTAAAAACCGGAAGTAATCTGTACTTTTTCGACATTCATTCTGGAACCTGGTAAAAACACTAATAATTTAATGAACTACCCAGCAGCAGATAAGCCCAGACTTCGAGCAGCGGGCTATTAAACCCTGTAAGAGAATAAAAAAACCAACAATTTGATGATAAATAATTAAAACTGCATCAGGGGGGTTAAATCGTGAAGATCCAAATAAAATACTGCGCTCAATGAAACTACTTGCCAAGAGCTTCCAGGTTGGGAGAAGAATTAAAACAGAAGTATAACGCAGAAATTGAACTGATTGCCGGTTCCAATGGTGTCTATGATATAACCGTTGATGGCAAAATGATTTTTTCCAAATCAGCAATCGGACGTTTCCCGGATTCGAATGAAATTGCCAGCAAGATTAAATCTCTCTGATTCAAACTATCCGAACGAGAAGTTCTAACATTATCAGGGCCATAAACCATTTGCCTATTTTTGATACCAGAAAACCAGCAGTTGTTTTCTTTCTAAAAACATGATCAGAGAACTAAAAATCAATAATCTGGCGCTCATTGAAGCACTGCACCTCGATTTTACAGATGGTTTAACAGTGCTTACCGGTGAAACCGGCGCTGGGAAATCCATAGTTCTCCAGGCCATCAATCTATTGAATGGAGGTAAAACATCTCCTGCCATAATCAGAACCGGAGCAGAAAGCACGATAGTCGAAGCACTTTTTGAACTTTCTCCAGGAAGAAACCAACTGAAAAAACTTCTGGCAGCCAGTGGTATTGAGCCTGAAGACACAATTATCCTCAAGCGCATTCTCAATCAACAGGGCAGGAGCAGGTACTATATTAACGGCAGCCTCACTACTGCAAAGCTAACTTGGGAAATATCGCAAAATCTGCTCACGATTGCCGGACAACGCGACCAACAGCAACTGCTTAATCCGACTCGTCATATAGATTATATAGATACTGTCGGGAATCTCTGGCCACTCCGGCAAGAATTCACCGATCTTTACGATGGCTGGAATGATCTAAAAAAAAAACGAGCTGGCATCCAGAAAAAAAATCAAGAGAAAGAGCAACGGCGGGACTTGCTGGCTTTTCAATGTGATGAGATTAATAGCAGCCATATAAACCCTGAAGAAAATAAAAACCTGGCAATTGAAAAAAGTCGTTTAAAATCAGCAGACACCCTTACCAGGTTAGGACTGCAGAGCTATGAACTGGCACAAGACACTGTTCTCGATTCCCTGGCACTTATTAAAAAAAACATTGAACAGATTGCTGTTCTTGATGATAGCGCATCCTCTCTGCTCGAAAATGTATCAAATATCTACTACCAGCTTGAAGATAATGCAGAGCAAATCAGGGAGTACTGCCAAGCTATCCCAATCGATCCGGCCCGGCTTGAAGAAATTGAAGAGAGGCTTGATTTGCTACAGGGATTGAAAAGAAAATACTGCGGAATCGATGGTACTTTAGAGGATGTTATTTCATATGGTGAAAATGCCGCAAAGGAACTACACCAACTGGATAATCTTGAAGAACAGAGCTTCTTAAAAAAGCAGCCAAACTTTCCAGTCAGCGGGAAATTGCGGGCAAACAACTGCAGGAGTCAATGCAGAAAGAACTTTTGTCCCTCTGTTTTGAAAAGGCAGAATTTCTAATCAATCGAAAACCCTGTGATTCAGCATTAACAGATATGGATGAAACCGGCTGGGATAGGCTGGAGTTCATGTTTTCAGCCAATCCTGGAGAACCAGTGAAACCTCTGGCCAGTATAATCTCCGGCGGAGAACTCTCCCGGGTCATGCTTGCTTTTAAATGTCTTTTAGCAAAAAAAGATATGGTAGAGACAGTACTTTTTGATGAAGTGGATGCTGGTATCGGAGGCAAAGCTGCCGAGGCCGTTGCTCTTAAAATAAAAGAGCTTGCCGCACATCATCAAGTTCTGTGCATCACCCATCTTCCCCAAATCGCTTCCTATGCTGATGACCACTTTATTGTATTTAAAGCCACATCGGCTAAACGTACCCAAACAAATATTTTCAGGTTGCCTGCCAACCAGCGCGCCTCAGAGCTTGCCCGCATGCTGGCAGGTGGTCAGGTAACAGAAAAAACATTAATTTATGCTGAAGAATTAATTACTAAAGGGAGTGGGAAATAATAAATCAGGGGCTAGGGGTCAGAGGCTAGGTGTCGGTTGGCGGTTGGCGGTTGGCGGTTGGCGGTTGGCGGTTGGCGGTTGGCGGTTGGCGGTTGGCGGTTGGCGGTTGGCGGTTGGCGGTTGGCGGTTGGCGGTTGGCGGTTGGCGGTTGGCGGTTGGCGGTTGGCGGTTGGCGGTTGGCGGTTGGCGGTTATAGCTTAAATTTCATATTTTCAAAGTCAAGTATTTTGTTTTCAAAGTTAAAATTACTATTTTTTTTGGAAATGAAGCTCTGTCCACTGACCACCGTAAACTGTAAACCGTAAACTTCACATTTCAAACTTTACACTCCAAACTCTACATTCTCCAATTCTTCACTCTTCATTTTTCAATCCCTCTACCCCCAACTTTTACCAAACCATTTCTTCTTCTCAGTATATACCGTAACCCTGTTTCGGCCTTTTTTCTTAGATTCATAAAGAGCCGCATCGGCAAAACTAATCAGATCACTCTTTTTAAAGGTATCGGTTGATGGGCTCATGCTTGCTACTCCGAAGCTCATGGCGACGTTGTAACTTTCATGCCCTATTTTCAAAGGGTTGTCCGCAATAGCTGTTCGAAGCTTTTCTGCCACAATCTTAGCTGCTTCCTTATCTGTCTCAGAAAGCACAACAACGAATTCTTCCCCACCATAGCGGGCAAGTAAGTCATATTCGCGCAGTTGCGCGTTGATTACCTGACAGAGTTCCTTAAGAATTTCATCACCAACCTGATGTCCATGGGTGTCATTAAAATTTTTAAAATTATCCACGTCAGCCAGAATAATGCTTAAAGTCGTTTCATGCCTGACTGCCCGGCTAATCTCCTTCTCCAAAGAATCCTGGAAAAACCGGTGATTATATACTTCGGTCAAGCCGTCTATGTTGGCTAACTTTTCAAGATGTTTGTTTTTTTCTTCCAGATCTTTAGTCAGTTTCTGAGATTGAACCTTTGCAGTAATAAGCTCCTTGTTTATCTGTTCATAAGATAAATTGAGGATACTCAAAGCAGCATTAGCCTCCAGTAAGATATCCTCAACCGATTTTGGTTCTTTTATTTTCAAATTGAAAAACGATGCAATCAGCGCAATTTCAAAATGTACCGTATGCAGAATTGTCTCAATAGTTCTATCCTCGAATTTGAGCATTGTCTTGGATTTTTCCTGAAATTCTTGATGGGCTTCCTTTGGCTTGCTGGAATACAGAATTTCTGCTACCAGACCGGATAGATAAGTTACATTAGTCAACAGCTTCAGTTTTTTATCATTGCTTGGATCTTTATCCGGTTGATGATGGTGTTTGATCGGGGTTAACAACGTCTCTGGGAAGCCCCAGCTTTTAGCGACTTCAAAACCGACAAACTGATGATCTGTTCCTATTATTTCCTGCTCAATTTCCTCTAATTTCCGCTCACCCTTGGCGAATTCTGATGAAACCAGCCCATATTGGTCTGGAAAGACCCTGGCAATAACAAGCTCACCTATATTTTGCAGAAGACTGGCAACAAAAATCTCTTCTGGGTCAGCATCATCGACTTTTTCCATTATAAGTTTTGCCGCCACCGCTGCAGCCAATGATTTTTCCCAGAATCGCTTATAATCGAAATTATCATCTTTCTTACCGGCCTTGATAGTAAGAAAAGAAAATGACAGAACCAGACTGCGTACTGCGTTGATGCCGATTATGGAAACAGCCTGGTTAATAGTACTGATCTGGCTTGGAAAGCTGTAAAAAGCAGAGTTGGCAATTTTCAGAATTTTTGCAGACAGGGAAACATCCTTACTGATAAGGTTGGCAATGTCCTGCATAGTTGCATCTTCCCTGGAGGTAATTTCAACCAGCTTGGAGGCAACTGCTGGGAGAATCGGCAGGGATTCAGATTCCAATATTTTTTCTATAATTTCATCTTTCACGTAGTAAACCTCTTTGAAATGCTGATTGTTCCTGCAACCTGCAAGTTTCATTATTGCCTTTTATGCAGTAACAATAGACAAACAAGCCAATTATCACTTGCACCCGAAAAATTTTATCACCAGATATTTTCGGTAATTTCATGTATGAAGTTAAGCTGTCCAAGCTAGGAAAAATGACATATCTGACTTCCGGTTTTATTAAAAAATCAGAAACATTATGGTATATTGATATGTTGCTGAAAAATATTGCTAATCAGTAGCCAACAGGATAGTCATATTCCGCTTCAGCCCGGATATTCAGTGACGGCAGATTAATAAAATGTTTCCGAATAGAAACCAATTGAATGTAACACTGCATTATTATGTCACCATCAAATATTAAAGCAATCGGCCTTTACTCTGGGGGCCTGGACAGCACCCTTGCCTGTCGGGTTATCATGGCGCAAGGCATCAAAGTTATTGCCGTAAAATTTATTAGTCCATTTTTCGGCTATGACCTTTTATCCCGACAGGAAGAACATATAAATGAAATCAAATCCAAATTCGATATTGATCTGCGCCTGGAGGACATTACCGAGGATTACCTACAAATGCTTGGCAATCCATCCCACGGCTATGGCAAAAATTTCAACCCATGCATCGACTGCAAAATTCTCATCTTATCCAAAGCCCGCGGCCTAATGGAGGAGTTAGGAGCCTCCTTTCTTCTTACCGGTGAGGTAGTTGGACAAAGACCGATGTCGCAGAGGCGGGACACTTTACGGGTCATAGAACGTGACAGTGGCTGTGAAGATATTCTGCTGAGACCTCTTTGCGCAAAGCTCCTGAATCCCACTAAACCTGAGTTGGAAGGGCTCATTGACCGTGAGCAGCTTCTTGATTTCAGCGGGCGAACTCGCATACCACAAATGCAGTTGGCGGAACAGTTTGGAATCAAAGATTATCCGAGTCCCGCGGGTGGATGTACGCTTACCGATCCGATTCTGGGAAGCCGCATTGAACGCTATTTTAAAGAAAACAAAACCATCAATGCAGAAGATATACGTTTCATGTTGGTTGGAAGGCAATTCAGACTTCCACACGGGGGCTGGCTGGCTGTGGGACGCAATGAACTAGAGAATAAACGGGTATCTGGCCTGCAACAGCCGGGCGATTACCTGATCAAGCTACAGGATAGACCAGGTCCCACAGCAATATTGCGGTATGCTGATCACCCTGATGATCTGCTTTCTGCTGCAGGTATTGTAGTACGATATGGGAAAAAAATACCTGACGAATCCGTTGAAACGACAGTGAATCTGGAACAAAATAAACAAATTACATCACTGGTAACAGGTCCCTTGGATGATACAATTTATCAACCTTGGAAGAGCTAAAATTACCCCAATTCTCCACTTTTACTACCCCCTGACTCCTGTCTCATCGCACCTCGAACCTCGTACCTTATACCTTTTCCCCCACACCTCAAACCGACCTAATAATCAATATTCAATTGATAATAATTAATACTCAATGTCTCCAGCCCCTGTTACCTGACTCATAGATCCACGCACCTCGTTCCTCGAACCTTTCCCCA
>CAMYJP010000302.1 GCA_947258675.1 uncultured Desulfobulbaceae bacterium
ATCCGATGGGAATTGAGACATCAACTCCATTCCATTCAACTGTAACGTCAAGTGCCCAGGCACTGGCAGGCATACTTAATATTATTATTGTTAAAATAGATAGTATCTTGTTGGAAATTAAGTGGAATTTTCTTTTCATAATAACTAGTTATCTGTAATCGACCGCCGTCGCAAAAGTACCCCATGGAAAACACCTATTATCAGATATTTATCAGTTGAGTTCGTAATTAATCGGCTATTGCCGATGTAAAATTAATAGTTATTAAAGGCTAAAGATTACGTTAGCATTTATTAGGAATAAAGCAGAAGAGTCCGGTATTACAATTGTTCAGGCGATTGTCTTTATTGAATTTGAGCTTATTTTATGGTTGTTATTGATGTTGATTTCTTAAAGATAAGCAAGAGGTGTTCCAGGAAAGTAAAAAAATGGATGCCTAGTAAGACAATACTTAATGGAAAATCATAGTTCTCTGGAAGAAATGCATGGAAAAACAAGTAATTACTCCACCAATTTTGTCCGGAAAATGTGATTGTAAATATTTCTATATTCTGAGGAAAAGCTCTATATGATGAAATGGGAAGAACCAAGAGATATGTATGGCCAACCATACAAGTAGAATAGCAGCTGGATGAATGAATAATTTTTATCAATATTAATCAGGGTGTTAAGTAAATAAGTGGAGATTCATACACTACCCTGAATTTGGATACAGCTATTGCAATTCATTCGTCAATATGAGGGCCTGCGCCACAGACGTTATCAGGTGAAATATCTTCATATTGTCTGAAATTTTCTACGAAAAGCTTAGCTAGTTTTTTAGCCTGGTTATCATAGGCAATCGGGTCTGTCCAGGTCTTTCGCGGGTTAAGGATATCGGCAGGCACTCCAGGAATGCTGACCGGAACCTGAAAACCGAATATGGGATCTTCATACATTTCAACATCGTCTAGACTGCCATCTAGGGCTGCATTGAGTAATGCCCGAGTATATTTTATCTCCATCCTTGATCCTGTGCCATAGGGGCCTCCGGTCCAACCTGTGTTTACAAGCCAGCATGCTGCATTATGGCGTTTAATTTTGTCTTCCAGTAATTGAGCATAAACCGATGGATGGCGCATCATAAAGGGTGCACCAAAACAGGCGGAAAATGTAGCTGAAGGTTCGGTGACTCCTTTCTCTGTCCCTGCTACCTTGGCAGTATATCCACTGATAAAATGGTACATTGCCTGCTCAGTAGAAAGTTTTGCCAGAGGCGGCATGATGCCAAAGGCGTCCGCAGTAAGCATTATTATACTGCGGGGATGGCCTGCCATGCCAGATTTGACATAACTGGGCAGGTGGGATAGAGGATATGATGCCCTGGTATTCTCGGTAAGACTGTCATCATCGAGGTCAATACGTTTTGTTACCGGATCAATTGAAACATTCTCCAAGATGGTTCCAAATTTTCTGGTGCATTCATAAATTTCCGGTTCAGCTTCCTTGGAAAGTTTTATAACTTTTGCATAACACCCACCTTCAAAATTAAAAATGCCGTTATCAGACCAGCCATGTTCATCGTCGCCAATTAATACACGTTTTGGATCAGCGGAGAGTGTCGTTTTCCCAGTTCCTGAGAGACCGAAAAAAATTGCTACATCAGTGGGGTCGTTTTTACTGACATTTGCAGAACAATGCATGGAAAGGATCTCTTTGCCCGGCAGCAGGAAGTTAAGTGCTGAGAAAATCGATTTTTTTATCTCCCCGGCATAAGCGGTTCCGCCGATAAGAATAAGTTTGCGGCTCACATTTATAGCTACAAAGGTACCGCTGCGTGTGGCATCATCATCTGTGTCCGCATGAAAATTCGGGCATTGCAGAACAGTAAATTCCGGGACAAAGTTTTTTATTGATTCACGCTCCCGCGGTTGTTGGATAAACATATTCCTGACAAAAATATTGTGCCAGGCATACGTCGTTATTACACGAACCGGGTGGCGAAACTGAGGATCTGCTCCAGCGTAACAATCCTGAATGAAAACCGTTTTTCCACGGAGATAGGCAAGCATTCTTTTAAACAATGCTTCAAACCGCTCCTCCGGATAACTGACATTAACCTTACTCCACCAGATATCATCGCGGGATCCGGGCTCATCAACAATATATTTATCCTTAGCTGCACGACCAGTATGTTGACCCATATTGACTACCAATGGACCAAGGTGGGCCAATTGAGCCTCATAACGTCGTATTGCGATTTCATAAAGAGCGGAAGTTGAGAGGTTCCAGTGCACTTCTGCCAGACTGTGTAATCCCAGGTATTCAATGCCATAATCCGGTACAAGTTCCGTCAGTTCCATGGATATGCTCCTTGTTAATTTTTGCCTTTTGAAGGATTATGAATTGCCGAAACGGTTTTTGATCTTCGGAAAAAATAATAGTAATATTTTGGATGTAAAGGGTAATACTATTATTTCAGGAATTGCAAAAAGCAGCAAACGTATTAAATGGATTCATTACTAAGTATCTTTGTGCATGGCAAGTCAATTTAAGTTAAGAGTGTTATCTATTAAATTTTGAGTAAAGCCAGACAGACGGTATTTAGATGAACTATTAACAATCTCAATTGATTACAAATATTAGGAAAGAGATGTTTCGATTTTTACATGGGGCTGATATCCATTTAGATAGTCCACTAAAAGGCCTGGAAGCCTATGATGATGCACCGTTTGATGAAATTCGTGGTGCTACCAGGAGGGCGTTTGACAATATGATTGACCTGGCTATTGAGGAGGAGGTTGCTTTTATCCTGATTGCCGGTGATCTATATGACGGTGACTGGAAAGATTATAATACCGGTCTCTTTTTTGCCAACCGAATGGGAAGATTGGCTAAAGCCGGGATTAGAGTTTTTATTGTTTCCGGTAATCATGATGCTGCCAGCCAGATTACGAAGGTAATGCCTTTGCCTGATAATATAACGTATTTTTCTCCTAAGAAGCCAGTTTCTGTAAAACTTGATGATCTTGGAGTGATTATCCATGGCCAAAGTTATGCATCACGTGCGGTGAGAGACAATCTGGCAGTGCAATATCCGCAGCATGATCCCAATTATTTTAATATAGGCCTGCTTCACACCTCCTTAACCGGTCGCATAGGGCATGAAGATTACGCCCCTTGTACAATCAATGATCTGCAATCCAAGGGCTATAACTATTGGGCTTTAGGGCATGTCCATAAGCGGGAGACTGTTTCTGAAGATCCCTGGATTATCTTTCCAGGAAATATCCAGGGGCGCCATGTCAAGGAAACCGATGCTAAAGGCGCTACACTGGTGACGGTGGATGATGGCCACGTCATTGATGTCAAAGGTATTGAACTGGATGTGTTGCGTTGGGCTATCTGCCAG
>CAMYJP010000303.1 GCA_947258675.1 uncultured Desulfobulbaceae bacterium
AAATCTTGTTCTTCTTTGTGACGACCAGCCGTATCAATTAAAATAACATCTAATGGTTGACCTGCAAAATGTTTTAGCCCATTTTTTACAATACTAACCGTGTAGTAAATTCGGTTAACATTGTGTGTAATGCTCATAATTTGTGACAATTATTGACATTAAATAAAAAAAATAAATATAATTAGGCTATTATAATGGTGACAATTATTGTTCTCGTTGACGCAATTTGTCATTTTGGGCCCTGAATTAGAAGAAGTTTGTTGTTTTTTCATCAATTTTTCATGGGCAGCATTAGGGGGCATTTACCTGTAACCGCCATATCCTCTTTATCAGTTTCTCCTTAATTCTGTAAATATTCCAGCTGTATATATATTACTCATTTTTTGATTTTTAATTTATTGCTGCCCAGCTCCTTTTTAAAAATGGTTCCTGATAAAAAAAAATCAACAAGGAACAACTTTTTGAAAAGGGCACGGTAATTGCATATTCCATAAAGTGGTGAATTGGCGTTCCCAGGGGGTTGGTTTCAATTTGAGGGGCAACAGCTTATTTTTTATTCTTGGGCCAGAATAAAATTATATAAATCCCTAACCAGGTCGCTGTTGCCCCTCAACTTTTCCTAACGAATATATATATCATATTTTAACGATGAATTTGGGCAGATGTCTATTTGTTCCCATCCATTGATTTTTATCCGTGGCTGCCTTTCCTGGGACTCACTCAGGAACAACACGCAGAACTTCCTTGTATTGTCATTTCTTCCCAACAGCGGAAACAGTTGACAGGGATGTCATTCAAACTATACTATACCCATACGTTGTGAAAAAAATAAGACAGTAAACCTCACCTGTCGGCACCTTTGAGAATGCGTGAATTTTTCAGTTTTCTGAAAATATGGCATTGGCAGGCAGAGATTTTGGGGGGAAATTGGGAAAATGAACAACATAATTAAGGAGGGAATTATGATGAAAAGAGCATTTCAGTTTCTGGTCGGATTGAGTTGTCTTGCATTATTTGCCGGCATGGTTGCAGCCCATTGTGAAATACCATGCGGCATATATGATGATCAGGCCCGCATAAGCATGCTCCTTGAGCATATTACAACAATGGAGAAATCAATGAACCAGATCATGGCCATTGAAAAGGAAAAAGCTCACAGCCCTAATCAGCTTATCCGCTGGGTGATGAACAAGGAGCAGCATGCCGATGAATTCCAGGAAATTGTCACGCAGTATTTTATGACCCAGCGCATCAAGTTTGATACGAAAAAGTATGACAAGAAGCTGGGGTTGCTCCACCAGATGCTGGTTTATGCCATGAAATGCAAGCAGACCACCGACTTGACCCATACGGCTAAACTCAAAAACGTGGTTAAGGAATTTGAGCAGATTTATTTTGCAAAGTAATCACAGTTTCATCCTGTTGATGGAAATGAGAGAAAGGGAAGGCGTCTTGAACTGTTGCCTTCCCTTTTTCATTTACATCTGTCTTATATAATAGCCTAACAAATTTAACCCCTCTTTATAGCTAATTCTCCCCAGATTGCAGCAAGTAAAGTACAGATTAAAGGTTTTTGATACCCCGTGACTTGCTGCCGAGAGATCCATCAGCTCATCTGCCGCAATCAGTGTTTATCTTGGCGCTAGATGCACTGTCGCAGCTTCAGTTCCCATGTAAAAATTAAGCAATAAATCGGTACACTGACAATAAACGTCACCTGACTTGCATGGGGCTCTTACTGTCTTGCCAAGCAAATGTATTTTTAAAAAGTCATTCACTCCCTTTTTTTGTGCGTGTTATTGGTATTTATTTTTGTGTTCAATTGAAGGTGACATCTGCCAAACAATTGCCAATGGCTGATCTTATGATCGTTAACTATTTCCTGACAGTATATTGAGGTTTATTTGCAGCAGATGCTTGATTGCCTGATTGCAATAAATATTTGACATAACAGATTGCTGGTTGTGGACTGGCATGATGTATGCATGATACTTCTGGAGGTATTTTCTCCTTTGGCTGGGTAGTGTCCATTTTGATCGTTGGAAAACTTTGGAGAGCGGGCTGTTATGGGAGTACGACAAAGTATAGTATCACTTCTCTGTATTATCATGTTAACCGGTATTGCACTGGCCAACGACCCACCGCATAACATCGACTCTGCAGTGGACTGCGGCGATTGTCACGGGGAGACTTTGTTTGCCACGGATCCGGGCTCCATGACGCCGGAGCAGCTGAAGGATGCCTATAACGCCATGTGCCTGCGCTGCCATACATCAGCAGCTGGATCGTATCATGGCACTGCCGCACCTGTTGTTGGGGCCCATAACGACACCATAGTCCAGGGAAGCTTCACCTTTGCTACAAGCTGTATTGACTGCCATCATCCCCATTACCAGTCGGACCAGTTCTGGTACGGCAGAAAGTACTACGGCTCGGAATACCGTCTCTTCACCGGCCTGGGTTCAGTAACCTCCACTCTTTCCAATCCCACGCGCACGGTTATTACCTACAATCCCGCAAGTCTCAGCCCCAAATCAGGCAGTAGCTGGGATACCTCCGGGCCTCCTGAAAATGACGTTGAGGTCGGACTGGCAAACCTGGCCAACAAAACATCCAGCGGCCGGGGGGCCGCGTTATTACCCAATACGGCAAGCCCCTATAACAGCCATATGATCGAATCCATAGACACCGCAGCCAATACCATCACGGTCAAGGGCACGGTCAGTTCAGTGGCAACTGCGGGCTTTGCCATTGCATACGGCAATGTTGTCAAGCGCGATATTCCCTTTCCGGCCGCAGCGGGAAAAACAGTCATCCTGCTCGATAAGGAAGGCCAGTATTCCTATGCCCATAACGACGGTTTGGGAGCCGGCGCCACCGATTCCACTGTAACCGGCATCTGTCAGGTCTGCCACACCCAGACCGGCCATTGGCAGCAGACTCCTGATGCAGCCAGGGATAATCACTACTCCGGTGTAAACTGCATAAACTGTCATCAGCACCTCAAAGGATTCAAGCCGAATTTTGTTGATCACTACGATATAGCCACACCCTACGTAACCGACTACTCAAATGGCGGCGTGGCCCAGAGCAACGAGTCGTGTGTCTCCTGCCACTCATCTTCCGGCACTTACAAGGTTGACCGGGACTATTTGATAAACGTGCATAGCTCCACATGTGAGAACTGTCACATCGACTTTGACAGCCCGACGACCATGACAGGGGGCTCTAATGGGTCTGCCGTGGGACGCGAAGGTGATAACTCGTGTTCAGACTGTCACGGTACCACCGGCGCGCTAGTCGGTTCTGCCTCCGGCAACCCTGATCCCAATACCTGTAACGACTGTCACGGCGCCTTTGGCGTGGATGTTCATACCCAGGTGGA
>CAMYJP010000304.1 GCA_947258675.1 uncultured Desulfobulbaceae bacterium
CAAAAGAGGATTGTTCTCCCCAGAAAGAAAGTGTTCTGTTGGATCAAGCAAAGAAGGCTTCTTCCTGCTGTGATCAGACGATACCAACTGAAAATATCGCCAATGGAGTGAAACTGCAAGTTTTGCCAATGGCTGATCAGTCTGTTGATGAACCCTGTTGCGGCCCACCACAGGGGCCGCCCTGCAGTCCATATGAGAGGTCAGGCTATAAAATCAGCCACTATGTCGATGATTTTGAAGAGACAGTATCTGGTCTTGTGCCGAGAATTGCAACCGACCTGAAATTTATTGATCATATGGGAACAATACGTGCCCGCTTAGGTTTTCATAGAGATCAATACAAAATAGCATCCGGACTTTATTGCACAGGTAAGCCTGGTCTGGAATCCCCTGTTTTAGTTACAGCTAATTACAAACTCAGTTTTGATGCTCTTCGGCAGAAACTTGTAGGAATTGATACATGGATCCTGGTGCTTGATACTCGGGGAGTGAATGTATGGTGTGCAGCAGGTAAGAGAACTTTTTCCACTGATGAAGTGATTCGACAGGTAAAAAATGTTGGGCTAGAAAAGGTTGTCAACCACAGGAAGCTAATCATCCCCCAACTCGGGGCTCCCGGTGTTGCTGCCCATGAAGTAAAAAAAGGTTGTGGTTTTACTGTTCAATGGGGTCCGATCAGGGCTGCGGATCTTCGTAAATATTTTGAAAAGGGTAATATAGCGGAACAAGAAATGCGGCAGGTTACATTTGCGTTTTTTGAACGGTTAGTTCTTATTCCAGTAGAATTGTCACTTATTATTAAACCTTCTATATGGATTCTGATAGCCGTTTTTTTGTTTTCGGGTATTGGACCACAAATTTTTTCTCCGAGTGAGGCATGGTTCCGTGGAATTATTGTAACTGCTGCATACGGCATTGGCATTATAGCCGGCGCAGTAATTGTTCCGGCTTTACTTCCCTGGATTCCGAGCAGAAGGTTCTTTGTAAAGGGATTGTTCACCGGTTTGCTAGGCGGGTTGTTTATTACAAGCCTTATTAACATTTCATCCCCGTTGGAAATAATATCCTTAGTTTTTTTTATAATGACAGTGAGTTCCTATGCAGCAATGAATTTCACAGGGGCAACTCCATATACATCACCTACCGGGGTTGAAAAAGAAATGAGACAGGGGATTCCTATTCAGGCTGGTGCCTTATTAATTTCGGCTATAGCCTGGCTTGCCGCACCGTTTATTTAATAGCTCAACTTTCCACCTTGTTTTAATAAACTATCAATATGTTACTCAAATATAAACTCAGCAGGTTTACGGTTTGCGGTTTACAGGTGTCAGCACGTCATTAAAAACTGAATTTTGTTTCCTTGTGATTTTATATGTAAATTATCAAGATGGTCCAGGTTGATTTTTAAAGTTTCATCAACTTAACACCTGAATTTTTATTTGAGTTTGGTTATTTGTTAATCAGCCTGGCGTATTTGTTTAATTCATACAAAACTTGTACTGGTAGGATTACATAATGAAAACATTTAGATATTTACCGGATGTATCAACTCTGCAACTTGATTCTGAGACTTGCATAGATTGCGGGATGTGCGGACTGGTTTGTCCGCATACTGTTTTTTCTAGGGAAAATGGTAAGGTCGCCATAATTGATATTGACGGATGCATGGAATGCGGAGCCTGTGCAACTAATTGTCCGGTTAATGCAATAAGTGTAACTCCGGGAGTTGGATGTGCTGCCTATATTGTGCAGAAATGGTTGAAGGGGACAAAACTGGCTGGGTTTTGTGGAGATGGGTGCTGCTGAACTTGATTTTTTTGACTGGAATTTTTTAATTCTTTTCCAAAGTTATTCCTTTATCCTGCTGTTATTACATTATAAGTTGTTAAAGGCGAGGATATGTCCTAAGAGATAAAGAAATTTGATAATTGGCCGATAAAAATATAACTGCTTGTTTTGCTGTATATAATTAGAGAGTTAGACAAATTAGGTGATGGAAATGAATATTCTTGTTGGCCGAATATCGGATTCTCATCAAAACGGAAAGAACAAAATATCTGATCGTCCTGCAAACAAGGTTACCTCTGACCGGAGAAAATCGAAGCGTGACCGAAGAAAATCAGTTCGAGAGGGCATTGTAGTTACACTTTCCGTTAAAAACGACCGTAGATCAGGGCGTGATCGTCGTAAGAGCAGCTAGTACATAGTCTTTTTAAAAGAGTGCTGCCCATTAATCGTTATTGCTAGAATTTACTTTTCTGCTAATAGCGAGTGGTGACCTAGATCGTCTTAAGCTTCCATTGTAGCGTTAATAAAGGATTCTAAATAGTTTCCATCCGAAAACGACCCTTTTAAGCAATTTCTTCGTCAGCCTGCGGAGTTGTTTGTGCGGCGTACCTGAGTACGCATCCGCGCAACCCCTTGTAATCCTTGAACTTGCTTAAAACTGCTCGTTTTCAAATTAGAAACAACTTAGTGTAGCCATCCGAATAAAGAGGACTTTCCGGATGGACACTAAATAGTTTCCAGCCGGAAACGGCCCTATCGGAGTCTCGTTTTACTCGCTTACCTGAAAAATCTCTACGTCGATCATCAGAATTGTTTGCGTGACGTGCCTGAGTAAGTCTCCGCTGTAAAAACAGTTTGTTACCCAACGTATTGTTATGATGATTCTGTCGCTTGCTTTGTAAGAGAAGCGAGAATCGGTGAATCAGATTCGAAACATATTCTGGTTGCGCTTACAACGCCAAGTGGAATGCAAAAGAATTGAAAAAATGGGATGGCAAATACACATAACATACCGGTCCCAAATCCAACAAAAAGGAATTTATTTGAAAAAATGTAGTGTCGTTGGTCATTGAAAGAGAGGTGTTTGCGCGAGAACACATAGCCGGTATATTCAACAGTCAGAAAAAATATCGTTAGGAGTGATGAGAGTACAGAATACAATAAAGTTCCAAAGATTGGGATTAAATGGAGCAGCAAAAGAAGGACCATGGCAGTGATAAACAGGACCATTTTTTTGCTTTCATCACGCAGGGTTCTTCCTGCATCTTGAAGGAAAGTTTTAATGTCAAATAATTCATCGTGTTGTTGTCCGGTAAGAATCTCCTCAGACCGTTCAGATAGGATTTCATTAAATGGGGAGGCGATGAGATTGCCTATAACAGCAAAAGAAAAAAAGACAAAAATCACTGTAACTAATACTGCAAGAAACCAGAGGAAATAATTTAAAAAAATCCAGTACCATGCTTCCCCTTTCGGAATTCGGTGAATAATATATTTTTCAAAAAAATCAAAGCCCAGATAAACGGCAAGACTGAATATGACTAGATTGATTATAAAGGGAATTATGATAAATTTGAGAAGTC
>CAMYJP010000305.1 GCA_947258675.1 uncultured Desulfobulbaceae bacterium
GGTACATGGTATTTGTCTTTTGGTTTCAATGATCGCGGCATTTTCGTAACCCCCTTAAATTATAGGACTTTTACGAAAAAATTCGCGACACGTTTTTACAAGGATGTCAAGCAAATAATTAAAACATTAAACCACCAGCTATGCTGGTGTGATCCTAATAGGCTTTGCCGGTCAGCAGTGATATACCCCCTTCTTGAGGGCCCCCTAGGGAAGCAACAAGAAGGAGGTATAAATGAGAGATTATCAAAGCCTATCACACGTCAAGTGGGAGTGCAAATATCATGTAGTCTGGGTGCCGAAATATCGCCGTAAGAAGCTATATGGTGAATTACGACGAAGGCTCGGCGAAATTATTAATGAGTTGTGCCGCCAAAAGGGTGTAGACGTTCTCGAAGGTCATGCGATGTCAGATCATGTTCATGTCTGTTTGAGTGTGCCTCCGAAATTTAGTATCTCCCATGTTATAGGTTTCCTGAAAGGCAAAAGCGCTATTCGATTGCACCGAGAATTTAGCAAGGCCAAGACAACAGGCAAACATTTTTGGATACGAGGTTATTTTGTGAGTACAGTCGGTTTGGACGAAAAACAGGTTCGAGAATATATCAAGAACCAGGAAGCAACCGACAAGCGTCAACTAGACCTTGAATTTGATTAAACACAGGCCCCTTCAGGGGGCCCTCATAAAGCCACCGGCTTTGCCGGTGGTTGATTACTAATCTGTTCTTCTTTAAGTTCTGGATACATTGGCAGAGATACGAACTCGTTGGCGCATTTTTCCGCAATAGGGAAGTCTCCTTTAGTGTACCCTAAGGATCGATACGCTTTCTGTAAATGAATGGGAACAGGGTAATGAATACCGCAGGAAATACCTCCTTCCGCCAGGTACTGCATTAGATCATCACGGTTTTGGGTACGAATTGCATAAACATGGTATACATGTTTTGCATAACTCATTTCTTTTGGAGTAATTATTTCTGGAATTTCTGTTAGCATTTCATTATAAAGCGCTGCATTTTTTCTTCTTGCTTTTGTCCAATCTTCCAGATATGGAAGTTTGACATTGAGAACTGCTCCCTGAAAACCATCCATACGGCAATTCCAACCTATTATTGTGTGATGATATTTCTGCTGTTGGCCGTGATCCCGAAACATCTGTAATTTTTTCGCCAACTCTTGGTTGTTTGTAACCACCGCTCCAGCTTCACCATAGGCACCCAGATTTTTGCCGGGATAGAAGCTGAAACATCCTGCATCACTTAGAGAACCAACTCTCTTGCCATTGTATTCAGCTCCGTGGGTCTGACAAGCATCTTCAATTACATTGAGGTTGTGAATTTGGGCTATATTTAGAATTGGATCCATATCTGACGGCTGGCCAAAAAGATGGACCGGTATGATGGCTTTCGTTTTTTTAGTAATTGCAGCTTCAATGAGCTTAGGATTTATATTATATGTTTGTTCGTCAATGTCTACAAAAACAGGTTTGGCGCCGGAGAAACTGATAGCCTCTGCAGTGGCTATAAAAGTCCCCGGCGAGGTAATAACTTCGTCACCAGGGCTTATCCCAAGGCCTAAGAGGGACATCCAGAGAGCATCCGTGCCGCTTCCGACGCCAATGGCATGATTGCATTGGCAAAAGGGAGCAAATGCATCTTCGAACTTCTTTACCATAGGGCCGCCGGCAAAGGAATTGTTATCCAGCACTTCCTGCATGCTGGTTGTTATTTCCTCTTTTATTGTATGATACTGTGCATTTAAATCAAGGAAGGGTACTTTCATTCTGGTTATCCGTTTAAGTATAAAATTATTATTGTAAGATGAACATGTTTTTTGGGGGGGAGATGGGAGGTCCTATTTCATAAAGACAATAAAAGAAAGGATCTCGCAACTTCTAAAGGCGGCTAAGGAGAGGTTTGAACCGATCCGGCGAGAAAAATGCGAGGGTTATTAGAACAGCAGAATATCGAACAAGGAATATCGAATTATGAAGTGAACACCATTATGCAAAAGTAAAGCATATCAATCTAGGAATGTTTTCGATAAAACGGTTACGGTGAAAAGGGAATCCAAAGTGGTCTTTAATTATCCTTCACCATGTCCTCTAACAAAGCATCAGACGATTGGCACGTATTACTGGTGACCTCGATATTCAATGCAGTCAGCTGCTATAAGTAGGGCTAAAAAAACTGTCTAAGATTGATGCCTTCTACTTTCAAGCAGCATTAATCCGATAATCCCGACACCAAACAACAGAAAGGTCTCAGGTTCAGGAACTGAAAGGGGATCTCCAGAGGCACATTTAATATTAGTTATCCATCCTTTAATTGTTGTTGAATTTCCTAGCATTGACCACCAACAGTCTTTGAGTTTTAAAGTTGCCAAACCATCCTTATGCTGCCCATAAGAAAATTGAATAGGTGCTATCCAAGAAAGTTTATAAATACCAGCAACTTTATCGCAAAAATAAGTTCCCCAAACCAATAATTTTGCTGATGTTCCAAATATGCCTTGCGTCGGAGAAGTAATTTCAACTCCTACACTGGCATTATTTATCCAAGACGGTGCTGAATGAACAGTCAAATCAAAGAGATTTAAGGCGTTTGATTTTTGACCTTCAGCTAATTTAAAAGGGTCTACAGAGAGAGCTTTGGAGGAATATTTTACGTCAGGAAGATCAATATATCCGCCATCACCAATTGCAAAAGTAGTGGTTGGCAACGCATTGGCAATTCCACCAGTAAACACTAATAGAAGAAAAAAACTTAGAAATAAGGTTATAATTTTCATTTTAGTAATGTTCATTTTGATTTTCTCCACAATTTCATGGTTTGTATATAAGTTTACTTAGCGCAAGTCCATGATACAAGGATCAAGTACAACGCTTGTAGTTCAGTATATTAAAACTATTTCAAGCTATTGTGATATTTATATACCAAATTGAAGAATTATTAGATATAGAGCTGCAGAAATAATTTTGAGCAGTAAGTATGGCCTGAAGGGATTAGATTATCTACTCTTTTTGTAGTATATTTTCTTTGGGTTAAAAAAGTTGACCATGTAACCGACGTAATCATTTATAATTCCGGCGGTCTTGTATGTTGATTTTAATAAATCTACTTCTTCAAAGGAACAAATTTCACCTAATACGTTTTTCTAATGGAGTGTAAGAATATGAAACGGCAAAAAATAAAAATAATCAAACCAGTAGTTTTTTTTCTGTCACTGATTATTGGTGGAATGCTGATACGTTCTTTTGTATATGCGGAGCAGGAAGCAACCCATGGAAAAACTGAACTAGACAGTTCCAGCACTCAGATTGCTAAAGAGGCTGAATATGTGATAGGGCTCGGGGATGTGATAGAGGTA
>CAMYJP010000306.1 GCA_947258675.1 uncultured Desulfobulbaceae bacterium
CTTGTGCCAATTTCTCAAGTTTCTTTTGAGATAGTATGCCTGCTTTGTCCTGTACAATAAGCCGAGGGGTTTCAACGATATTTTCACCTTTTGCTGCTGTAAAAGATACGAAACCTAGAAAAATGTATGTAACAAGAATCAATTCTGATAATTTGCGAATAATTATCATGAATGAATCCTTATACAGTCCAAATTTCCGTTTCCCAACCATTTATTATTAGATAAATTTGCTCTGATAAGCTGATATTGGAGTTGTTTTAAGGAAAACATATAAAACCCAACATATCTCTCATTTTTAGATCACTGTCCACCGCATATAGTTTTCAGTGAGGTGTATGCTGGTCATATTGAATTTCTAGGATAGCCATAATTTCTGCATTCATATTAGATACATGGAGTTTAACTACTAAGATAAGCAGAAAACAGGCTATAGGCCTGATTTTCCTTTTTAATTAATATAGTTATGCTTGTTTTATTAATTAATACTCATGCCTAAGCGGCTCCATCTAACTTTTCCAGTATCACTGTCCCAGGACCAATAAATATTAATGACTTTTGCTTTTATATCTTTTTTCTTAACAGCCCCCCAATACCTGCTGTCATAACTATTATCCCGGTTATCGCCCATTACAAAAACTGAGTCTGCAGGAATGGTAATGGGGCCAAAATCATCTCGTTGTTTTATAATTTTAGGGCCAAGTTTTACAGCATAATTTTCTGTAAGCTCTTGACCGTTTATAAAGACCTTTTTTGATTTTATTTCAATTTTATCGCCACCGATAGCTATAATGCGTTTCAAATAGTCTTGTTTTGGTTTTTTAGGATAGGGAAAAATGACCACGTCACCATGTGATGGGTCTTTGGATTTATAAATATATTTGTTTACAAGTATTCGGTCACCCTGGAGGATTGTTGGGGTCATACTTTTGGAGGGGAATTGATACGCTTGTATGAAATTATGCTTTATTACACCACTGATCACAGGGTTAATAATGAGTGAATGTAAAATTACAATACTTACTAGGACAGAATAGCCTGCCAATGGTTTCAAGTTTAAAGAGTTTAGGGGATCCTTTGCGATTCTTTGAGCATCTAAGACGATAAGAAGGTAGAAGGTTATAATTAATATTGCTGCGAATATTATATTCAATGGTGCGAGTGGGTAAATACAAATGTATGCAGCGGCAGACGTCACTAGATAAGCAAGAAAATACCAAATAATACCACGTTTGATTTTTCCACATGATATCTGGGCCAATCCTGGCATAAGGAGGTTCAGAAAAGAAATTCCCCAGATACTAAGCTTACTTTTGTTTGATGTACCAGTTGTCATGTGACTTGTTTAACGGCATTAAACAGGCGTGGACAAAAAGCCTTGCCACGTCAGAGTCGGTGAGCTTTCAACCTCCACCTGTTTAGTTATATCGCCAAATATAGAACCCACTAGAGACACCCAGAAAAGTGAACATCCATGAATACAGATCCCATGAAAATTGATGAACTGTGAGAATCTTAAGTTGTTCTACGAATGAACTATTTAATTCTAGCTCCACTCCTTCCCATAGAAACCAAGTTACTATTAGATCTGAGAAAAATATGGTAAAAATTGTAAACGTGGTAGCAATCAATTGATATTTGGGACCTAAACCATTTGAAAAGATTAAAACAGTCCCACTTATTATTAGCCCAAAAACTATTGATACCCAGGCGTATTCAGCATCAAAGACAATCGCTAAACCTAGCCAAGTGAGAAACAAGATAAGCGAAGTAATTGCAGCCGCAACTATAGCTTTAGGAACACTTCCAAGATCTTCAAGGCGATAATGACATTGCCCAGCTTTTTCCGCAATAGCACCACAGTGTCTACATTTGATATGCATTAAAGTTCTCTCTACTTATAGTGAAAAACATAATTTAATATTAATGGAATGTTGAAGTAAATTGCCGGAGCCAAAATGTGCAGATCCAGAGTCTGCTAATTGTATTGCCTTGAAGTTTCCACCCTCGCCCAAAGAGCCTATCACAATAATAGAGCAACTTCCTTAACCGCTTTCCCAATGCCTTTTTCGGAGGCTAATTAACCTGAAGTGGGTCCGGTCAGTTTGACTGGCTGGTTCGAATTTTTTGATTTCAGTCAGTTAAGTTCTGCCATGAAAAATAAAATGGAGACGACTCCCAAAAGTAAAGAAGAAGCAATAAATAAATATTTCCCTTTTTCGTTCAGCTTGACAAATACTTGGTTGACCGAGAGAAATATGGCTCCATATACAACAAAAAAAGATACTGTATACGCGATCTTACTTTCTAAACCAATATTAACAAAGACAGCCTTTATTGAAAACGTAGCGGCCACTAAAGAAATAAGAAAAAATATCCAAGTTAATGCTTTATTTTTCATTCAGTTTTTCGAACAATTTATTATCTGGAAATTTTTCGGCTTGATGACAAATAACAAAATATTACAGGAATCTTTCCTTAGTTATTATCTCCGAACGATATATAGAACAATAACAGATTAAATAACTACCCTTTCTAGATGATCTTTGACTACTTGATAATGGTTATTTTGAATGGTTTTGTTGCTGATGCACCCTTCCATTGATAGCAGTTAGCTGGATATTAACGATCCGTGTGAGCTGCGCCGCCAAGAAGCCTGACGCGCAGCACCGCTATCTTCCTCGGCGTCCGCTCGACACATCTGTTCGGCGCTTTTTGCTGTATTACTCGACGGCGAGGAATTAAAGGAATCCGTCCTTTTATCGTTTACCAAACAATCAAGGAAACTCAAGTTTCGAGTTAATTACTTACTTAAGGGCGCACCTCTTTTCCCTATCTCCTTACAATCTTTTCAGGATCGGCACCATGCCCATCTATGGAGTAAGATCCCGCTTTATCGGTAAAAGGCATGAGCAGCATATGGAGCAGGTTGTTCTTACTTGGTTCACGAAACTGTGCGAGTCCTATCGTCATTTTTTCATGCCCCATCACAGGTTGTGCCCGGTATGTGCCGAAGATGCGGTCCCACCAAGGGAAGTTGAATCCAAAATTGCTGTTTGTTTCGCGGATGGTGACGGAATGGTGCACTCGATGCTGGTCTGGCGTGACAACCAGCAACCGGAGGTACTTGTCAAGCTTTAGCGGCAGCTTGAGGTTGCCGTGGTTGAACATGGCGGTGCCATTGAGAATGATCTCAAAAAGAATAACCGTGAACGCCGTGGGCCCAAGAGCGGCGATGGCGGTCATTTTGATGACCATGCTGATGATGATTTCAATGGGATGAAACCGCAATCCCGTGGTGACATCAATGTCCATGTCAGCATGATGCATCATGTGCAACCGCCAGATCAGGGGTACGGTGTGGAAC
>CAMYJP010000307.1 GCA_947258675.1 uncultured Desulfobulbaceae bacterium
GGTTGAAAAGAAAACTCACTGAAAAACTGTTTTATCAATGAGTATAGTGAGTTGTCTACAAAAGATATAAATGCTTGTCAAGAAAAAAGCCTTTACTTTTCAGCAGGAAGTTTTGACTGGACAGATAGAGTGGAATAGTCAAACGACAACCGTTTCAGACTATTCAATAGCGGTAAAATAAATCTGAAATTGCATTTTCTGAAATGATGGAATACATTCTGGTTAGTTAAAATTTTGCAATATGCCTGGGTGGCGGAACTGGTAGACGCAAGGGACTTAAAATCCCTCGGGCCTAGTGCCTGTACGAGTTCGATTCTCGTCCCGGGCACCAGTAAAATAAAGGATTCAGTTAAATTGACTGGGTCCTTTTTTTCTTTTTACCTTAATGAAAAAGTGTTTAATAGGTTGAGATGAAAGTCATATTTAGCTGCTATGTTTGGGCTTAACATTTTTTTATAAAATATGGTTTGAAGTTGTAGCGTCCAGGATCGACGATGCGAAGCAAGCAGGCGTCATAAATATTACGCCAGAGGAGCCGGAGGCAGAGTTACCATAATTTTCAACGCCGGGCGAATAATTTTAGGGCGCTCCGCGCCGTTTGAGAAAAATCAGAGTATGATTAGGTTGATGATGGTTATCTATCGCCCTGCATTAGGTGGGAAGGGAATCGATTGATAGCAATAATTAGATATATTTATCTGACCTTAAAAAGCAAGATCAAATTTAGATGGCTTCACTTCTATACGGTCAAAAATCTTAGGAGACTGTTCTACTGCTGCGCCTGTCAAACTCTACAGATCATTTTTTGGCTGTAACTTAATGATATAAGGAAAGCTTTTCCGTGTCAGTTGATTAATTATATAAGTTTCATTTAACTGATAAATAATTACTGGCAGGTGCAAGGTGTTTTTTGAACTGGTCTGAACGGTAAATCGATGTGCTATAAAGCGGTTGTTTAACTTGCCGGTAAGAAGCGGTCTTCACCGCTCTGTCAGATTTGTAGAAATCTCTCCACTCTGGAGAATATGGTAATCCGCAGCGGTTGAAGAAATCTTTTATATTTTTTTCATTTCCTCCTGCAATCTCTTCATAGGATATGGTGAGTATTCTCTCGCCCAAAATTGAGCTCCAGTGGTTCATTAACTTTTGATATTGACTGTAATACCAGCCAAGGTCTTCAAGGTCGAATGAAAAGGCCAGTTCACTGTCTTCAAAATTGGTCGCAAAGCAGGATAGAATAGTGTCTAAGGGGTTTCGTTTCATATGAATAATAATGGCATCTTTAAAAATGTGGGTTATTGCTCCAAGAAACAGGTAGCTGAATAAATTTTTATTAACAAAATAATTTGACTTCCTATTCCATTGCTCAAGATACTTGAGTCGGATGCGTTCAAGAATTTTTTCCGGGAGAGCCTTTACTTTCCATATATCCTTCATAGAAGATATTTTCGTACTAGCAAATATTGCCTCTTTCAGGGTGTTGGCCTCGCCGATCGATTGTACACCGATAGGATGGGACAGTAGGATTCCCTCAATCAGGGTGCTCCCTGTTCTCGGCATGCCGACGATAAAGATACATTTAGGCGGTTTCACGGAATTGTTTGCTGTTTGCGGGCTGGGTGCATCATATTTCTTTATCGAGGTATCAATAAATTTTAAATGCGTAGTTCGGTTGTAAGTAACATCGGCCAATTTGTTGGCGTTTATGTACTGGCCAAATGCCTTGTCATATTGACCGCACTTTTCGTAAAGCTTGCCGGTATGATAATAGAGCCCTATTTTTTGTTTTTGTATCCATTTGTGGCTGTGTAATAGTATCATTTTTTCGATATGGACAAGGGCTTTTTCCATATCTTTTTTTCTGAGCCTGCTTGACCAGGCGTATTCCGCATACATGCTGAGGATGGAACAATTGGCAGAATTTTTTTTAAGTAATTGATGCAGGATGTTATCAGCTGCATTGATGTCACCCATTTTTTCATAATACCTGTGTAACGCAATTTTAGCGTCGATGGAATCCGGATTTTTTTGCAGGACCTGTTGTATGTGGTAATAGGCCTTACTATCCTCATTTAATGTAAGGAAAAGGTCCGCAATATTCAAATGTGATTCCCACATTGATGGCTTTAGCGCCAATATATTTTGAAATATAGCAATCGATTCCCGATATTTTTTCTGTACCCTATGAACATTGGCTAAATTATTCATTATATAGACAGAGGTGTTGTTCAGTTTTAAAGCAAATTTAAGCAGCCTCTCCGCCTCCCTGTATCTGCCCTGTTCGGCCATGAGGGTGCCCAGCATGTAATTGGCGTCTAAATGCCGCGGGTCCCTTTTTAATATTTTTGTATATATTTTTTGGGCACTGCTCCATTTACCAGCTTCCTGAAAGCTAATTGCTTGTTCTATCAGTTTGTCTAACATGTCTGCACACAATTTTATTGGGTTGATTTTCTGTTATTTTAGATACTGCTTGCAACAATGTTGAATCCACGGCAAGTCAATATATGTTGCCACCATAAATTATTTGGCTCCCGACAATTTCCCCACCAATGCCTTGCCAAAATCTTTAATTGTAGGTTCCGACAATTTTTTTTCAGGTGTGTAATGGATATATTTACCTGACAATCAAAATGGTGCCAAACAATTTTATACACTAGAAACAGAAAAGCAAGAATGAGATTCTCAGGGTCTCAACCCTGACTTTTGTTTTATCAGATTAATATTGGCTACACAGCATTACAAAAAATCTATAATTTTGCCCTTTATAGCAGGTTGTGAAGATTCAGTGTTACTCAAGGAATACCAAATAGACAGTTGTACATATGCGTCTTGATTTTAAAAGTGCATATTATAAGCATTATGACCATCATTAAATTTGATAGTTCTCTCTATATCCAACCGAGGCAGAGGTGACTTGAAATCTTAAGGTAACTTGAATCTCCATTCTTCGCAGCATATGTCAACCAAACACACATTACTAGGACATCGTGCAGAGTTAATCCCAAATGGTTTGGATGTTGATACCATGAAGAAGTAGTATGGCCAGTCAAGTTTTTATCAATATTGTGCTCATACTTACGCCATTTTTCATTGTATACCATCTTAGGTTCGTCATTGTCGCCAATATGACTAAACCTCGGGTAAGCTAATTGATATTCAGAGCAACCCCTCTTAATCGAGACAGGAATCTTTTTAGATATTTTTTCACCTACTACTGCCCGAACAACTTTTAAAATTTGTTTTCCTTCAGCAAGATTCAAGCAATAAATTAATCCCTTGTAAGCGCCTGATATATTAGGTCTTACCTCCACAATGCATTTCCTGCGATTATCACTAGGTAATTCTAGGCCATCGAAAA
>CAMYJP010000308.1 GCA_947258675.1 uncultured Desulfobulbaceae bacterium
GAAATGCGGCCATGGAAGTCACAGCAAAAAGGGCATCCCCCGCCCCAACCCGATCTACGATATTTTGTGCAAATGCCGGCACCTTGACAAAATCGCCATGACTATCAGATACCGCGCAGCCTTTTCTACCCAAGCTGACAATAAATTGTGAAATTCCCATTTTTTTGACTAGCGTATTCATCGCTCTGCGTATGTCTACAGTTGAATTGCGTGTTTCCAGACGCAATTCATGTTCAGCAATGGCAGCATAATCAGCTCTGGGATATCTGGAAAGAGTATGCAACCCTCTGTTGCCCGCGTTTGCCTGAGTGTTGACTGCCAGAAATGGTGAATGCTTTTTCAGAATATTTATCATTTCCGGGCTTACTGCTCCGTGACCAAAGTCGGCTACCACAATTAAATCATACATGGCAAGCTGTTTTTCAAGCCACATGCATAGATCTTTATTTTTTTCAACGGCAAGCCCTGAATCATCCATAACGTACATTTCAAAAAGCTTATTGAATGAATAGCCATCAATAAAACGTCTCTTTATTAAGGTGGGAGCTCCCTGTTGAACTATGAAATGAGGTGAAATATTTTGACGCAGTTGCGAACGGATAAATGCTTCATGGCTGTCGTGTTCGCCGATAAGGGAAACAAGTTTTACAGTATCTGCAAAATTTGCAACATGGTTGGCAACGGCCAGGGCTCCACCGGCAAACATCTCATGGGTTTGATATTTCAGGGCAAGGGTCGGATCTTTTGACGACTTTCCAATTGCCTCACAATACTGGTATTCATCGAGAATTGTATCTCCTATCACCATCACCCTGAGCGATGCCATTTTGTCCAGGCTGCCAAGTATGTCCTCAAGTTGATGACGATGCCTGAATAAATCCATATACTGACTTATTTCTTGAGGTAAATTTGACAGATAACGATTGATCAAATTTGATGAGCTGAAAACTATATCTTCAGTAAACGCCACTTCAGCTCCAATTTCTGAGGCTACGGAAGCTTCATCAAAAATTTTCCCGGTCACGTCTGCTGACATATTCTTATATTCAGTGCCTTTAACATAAACATGCGGCCGTAGCAGGCGCAAAGTCTCTTCGGCCGTGGGCCAGCAATTAACCGCCACATAATCGACATATCCTAATGAAGCTATTGCTTCGGCGCGGAGTGCTTCCGAAAATACCGGGCGGTGGGGGCCTTTATTTACATATTTATCCTGCGTAACCGTTACCACCAGTATGTCGCCCAACTGCCTGGCCTGGCCGAAATGACGAATATGACCGATATGCAGCAAATCAAAAACGCCATGGCAGAGGACAATTTTCTTCCCTTGGTCTCTGGAATTATCAAGTTTTTGGGCCAGTTTGTAGATATCAATAATTTTGTCTTTCATTGAAAAACTCGAATGGAGATGTATTGGAAGCAGATAATGCACATCATAATTCTAAATGCTAAGGCCAGGCCAGCTTCTAAGTCAAAATGTTCAAAATAATACAAACTAAACTAAAAGACATTTCATTCCGAAAATATGAGACAGCGACTAACATAATCCTGTGGTTTTAAAATCACAATCCACTTTTTCACACCAATCAATTAAACATGAATTATCGCATTATTCCGCGACTTGACATTAAAGGACCCAATCTCGTAAAGGGGATCCATTTTGAAGGATTGCGTGTCCTTGGCAAACCCGAGGATTTTGCCAGGTGCTACTATGAAAATGGAGCAGATGAACTGGTTTATATGGATGCAGTTGCAAGTCTTTACGGGCGAAACAGTCTTCTAGATATTATTGAAAAAACCTCTAAAGAAATTTTTATTCCGCTTTGCGTTGGAGGTGGATTACGCAGTGTGGAAGATATTCGAACCGTATTAAGGGCCGGAGCGGATAAAGTTTCAATAAATACTGCCGCGGTCAAAAGACCTGCGCTTATTCGTGAAGCATCCAGAGCCTTTGGGAGCTCAACCGTTGTTATATCAATTGAAGCAATCTTAACCACATCCGGTCATTACGAAGCCTATGTAGATTACGGACGCGAGTGCACAGGGATCGATGCTTTAAAATGGGCATTAAAAGCCTGCGAGCTAGGCGCCGGTGAACTTATGGTCACCTCCATTAACCAAGAAGGGACGGGTGAAGGTTTTGATCTTGAATTAACAAAAAAAATTGCGGAAGCAGTGCCGATTCCTGTCATTGCGGGCGGTGGAGCTGGTACCGTTAGTCATGTACAAAGTGTAATTGAAACAGGAAAGGCCGATGCGGTATGTCCTGCATCATTATTTCACTACGGATTCATTAAAACTCAGCAATATCAGGATGGCCAATTCTCTACCGAAGGAAATATTGAATTCCTTCAGGGGCGAAGAGGCAATCGAGAATTTTCAAAAATTCAGGCGGCAATTCCTCATGATGTGAAGAAACATCTTCTCAACCATGGCATTGAAACTCGATATCAGGAGATAAATTAAAAGTTGGGCAGTTCAAGAAAACTTCATGTAGCAATTGTTGATTATGGACTAGGTAATTTGTTCAGTGTGAAGCAGGCCTGTGAACATGTCGGTATGGCTGCAGACATCACAGCTTCTCATGACAAGCTTATTGAAGCAGAAGCCATTTTTTTGCCGGGTGTCGGAGCTTTTGGTGATGCCATGGCATCTTTAAAGAGACTTGATCTGATCAACCTTATAAAAGAGCAGACTTTGGCTGGAAAACCTTTAATCGGCATCTGTCTGGGATTACAACTTCTTATGTCTGAAAGCCATGAATTCGGCAGACATGAAGGCCTGGGAATTATAGATGGTACGGTAATCCCCTTCAACAAACCGAGGACGGAAAAGGGTGTTTTGAAGGTTCCCCAGGTTGGCTGGAACAACATAAATCGTTTTAATGCCGGTGACTCCTCAACAATCGATCAATGGGCAGGCACACCTCTTGAGGGTATTAGAAGTGGTGAGTTTATGTACTTTGTACATTCATTTTATGTTAAACCGGTTGATTCTTCCATTGCAATGTCAACGACGCAATATGGAGATGTGAATTTCTGTTCCAGCCTGCTTCAAAAAAACATTTTCGCTAGCCAGTTTCATCCTGAACGTAGCGGTCCTCACGGCCTGCAGATTTATAGAAACTTTTTACCCTGGATTCGGTCCTTGCGTACTAATTGAGGAGTAGGTTTATGACAGAAGAACTACAAACATACTACGGCCTTCCAAAAGAGGTCACATTTTGTAAACGATGTGTAATGTCCAATCAACGTCCATGTTCCTATCCGGAATTCAAGCATACGCCCAAACGGCAGACCCAGACCATGGCTATTGATGAGGAAGGTATCTGTGACGCCTGCCG
>CAMYJP010000309.1 GCA_947258675.1 uncultured Desulfobulbaceae bacterium
GGATGCTAAAACAAGCAAAACATTTGACGCCCTGGACTGGTTAGCCCAACTGGTGACCCACATCCCTAATAAGGGCGAACAGATGGTAAGATATTACGGCTTATGCAAAGCTTTGCATAAGCCATATTATGCTGAGTTTAAAATTATGCTGAGTTATTTTGATGGGTACCTTAGTTTAGCTAATTCAGCCGTGTTTAACTCAGCATAATAACACAACAAAGAATCAAAGACTCTCAAGGAAGGCAAGAATTGAGTCTTTTGCATAATAACGCACACTTTCCATTGATGGATCCTGGAGCTTTTTAAGAGCCCGTTCCTTCATTGCCAAATCAGCTTCTACATACATGTGAGTTGTGGCAGGGCTCTCATGCCCTAACCAAAGAGCAATAACAGTGATGTCGACCCCAGATTGAAGAAGATGCATCGCAGTTGTATGACGCATTGTATGGGGAGAAATCTGCCGCTTGCGTAGTGCCGGGAATCGTTCTGATGCCTTCTTTATTGCAAGACGAAGCCGATACTCAACACCAGACCGAGTAAGCGGCCTGCCGAAACGGTTGGGAAAGACAGGGGCATTGGAGTCCGGTTTCATTTGAAAAAGCCATTCCTTCATATGTTTTGCAGTACTTTTCCACAATGGAACAGATCTCTGCTTACGTCCTTTTCCATGAATGATAATGAAAGCTTTTTCCTCCAAACAGACGTTATTAACCTGTAAACGGGTGATCTCAGAAACACGGGCTCCAGTGTTATAAAGAGTCATAAACATGACATAATCCCGCTGGCCACTGAAAGTGGTTTTGTCCGGTGATGTAATAATAGCCTCTACTTCCTCGGGCGAAAGGTACGTAAAAGACGGCCGATTGAATCGTTTCAGGGGAATAGCCAGAACCTTCCGGACGGTGGAAAGAGACTCGACATCCTGGTACGACACATAACGCATAAAAGAACGGATGGCAGCAAGCCTGAGATTGCGACTTCTCTGTGCATTGCCCCTTTCATTTTCAAGATAATCCAGAAAATCAAGCACCAGTTGAGCATTCATATCTGTCAGTTGGAGCGATGTTGGTTCTTTTTTCATTTTATCTTGAGTGTATTGAAAAAACAGACGAAAAGTGTCGCGATAACTGGCTACGGTTTGTGGACTAACATTCTGCTGTGCTATCAGACGCTGACAGAAGAAGTCTTGTATTAATGTTGAAAAACTGATTTCAGCTTTGTTTTTACTCATATGAAATACCTCCTACTTTGACTGTTTGCGAAATTCTCGAATCTTTTCGACACCACTGCAAGAAGAGCAGGAACAGCGCTTAGATACCAGTAGGTATCGGTAACCTGGGCGTGACCAAGATAAGTGCTCAAGGCAAGAATCTTCTGATCCAGAACTCTACCTTCCTCATACCATTTGAGCAATCGTCTGACTGTGAAGGTATGGCGAAAATCGTGAATTCTGGGCGGTCTTTTGTCTGTACCTGTCCAATCCAGATCTCGGCGTAGCTTCATGAAGATGTATAAAACTTGACGATAATTCAAAGGTGCTCCCTTTTCAGTCAGAAAGAATCCTTCTGTCTTTGCACCCGGATGATAAGAATCTCGAAAACCGGAGTAGTTATGTAATTCCTGCGAAGTTGAGGGGCTAATCGGAACGAGTCGTGATTTTTTGAATTTGGTCTTTTTTACGGTTATAATCCTTGCTTTGAAATCCACATCTGGCCGAGACAAATTAAGTGCTTCCGAGATTCTCAGCCCGGTACTGAGAAGCAGGCAGAATAGTGTTACATACGTATGTGGGTGCAAACCGTTGGTAGGTTTGAGCTGCGATGCCGCTTGAAGTAACACCGCAATTTCTTCATTCGAGTATATATGTGGTGGCGGTCGACGTTTCGATGAACCAAGTAAGCGTTTTGGTGGAATCTCAGTACGTGAATCAAAAAGGGCCTGGTGTTTAGCGAAGCGTCGTACAATCTCGTACCGTCTTGCCCAATAAACAGGATCGGCATTTTGAGGAAGTTTTGCCCAGCGAACAGCAATTTGTGTTGTAACAGGCCCATTGTACCCGATTTGATCTGCGTAACGTGCAAAGAGGAGTAGTTCATTACCCTCACTGAATAATTGATATCCGAGTTTCCGTTTAAACTTTAGATACTCTTGGGCATGTTTAATCATGCTTGAAGTTTTCATGATACAACTCCGCTATCAGGCCATGGCAGAGCTACTTCATAGAGCATAGGGATATTAACCTTAGCATAGATAACAGTCGTATCAATGCTTTTATGTCTTAAAATATCAGCCACTTCTTTAATGCTGACCCCATTTTGAATCATATGTGTGGCAGCCGTATGACGCAGAATATGTGTACCATTTGAAGAAACCTTCAGTCCCGCTCGTTGAAATCCCCGTCTTATTATGGCTCCAATAGCGCTTCCATTCAAACCAGCACCCAAAGGCTGACGATGACGGACAAATATTCTTCTTTCCAGTGTTTGAGGGCGACCGTTACGTAGATACGCAACAATGCTTTCACCAACATCTTTTGGTAATGGAAGTTCATTCACCCGGCGGTCTTTTCCTTCAGATATTTGAATAACGCCTGATCGCCATTCGATATCATCCAGAGTCAGATTCGCTACTTCACTTCGGCGTAAGCCTAATCGTGCCAAGCAAAGGGCTATTGCATAGCCGCGAAGACCATCAGCTTTTGCACGGTTAAAAGAAGATAGTAACATCTCCAGTTGTTCTTTCGTTAAATATTTGGGAATATGAGATAGTTTCCAGTTAGCAATTGCGGGAACTGCATTGACCAGCCTCTCTTCACAGAGACCTTTCATCTGCAAGAATCTGAGAAAACTTCGTAAGGCTGTTGTCATTGCCTTGAGAGTTGGTATTTTATAACATCTTTTTTGATTCATCATGAACTGAATCATGTCGATAGGTCTCAACTTGCTTAGTTCGACCTCAGAGACATTGTTAAATTTCTCTTTCAGAAATTTTTGAACATAACGGATATATTGACGCCTCGTTTTTTCTTTGGCACCTACAGTCTGATGCAGAAACTTCTTGAAATCGTGGACAATCTCATAGTTTTTCATGATTCTACCCTCCTATTTTTGAGTTAGCTTGATGTAACTATACGGATTGTTATGCTGAGTTCAGGAAAGATAACAGCAGGCTTATTTTATCAAATAGGGGGTATTGCATAAAGGAGGGAATCATTAACTCAGCATAATTTTAAACTCAGCATAATACGGATTTTACTCGAATAAGTCGCGTGGATTACGCAAAAAGGCTGGCACTGATGATCAAGTCCCTGCATTAATTGATTCAGATATATCGCGTAAGGCG
>CAMYJP010000310.1 GCA_947258675.1 uncultured Desulfobulbaceae bacterium
AATTGACAAATGTAAAATATGATTTTATATTTGTCCGCATGTATCTTCCAAGGCTTCTTTATCCTACTCTAACAAAAGCTCTTCAGTATTTTCCTGCTGTGCTCATAACCGGTCCACGGCAATCCGGCAAAACCACATTTCTTCTGCAGGAAGTTGGGAAAGGATATTCCTATGTAAGTTTTGATGATCCGTTGGAGCGTAATTTTGCTGTTTCCGATCCGAATGGATTTCTTGATCGTTTTGGAGATCAACCTGTAATACTTGATGAAATTCAGTACGTGCCTGAAATTCTACCGTATTTGAAGATTCGAATAGATCGGAACAGAGAGCAATATGGTCGTTGGATTCTCACAGGTTCACAGCAATTTCAGTTAATGAAAAATGTGAGTGAATCGCTCGCCGGCCGGATTGCTATTCTGGAGCTTCTCCCTTTCAGTTGGAAAGAAAACAAGCAGGTTTATGAGAATAATGTTGAAAATGTCATATGGCTTGGAGGGTACCCGGAACCGTCACTCATGAAAGAAAAAAGGGATTTCTGGATACGATCCTATATTCAGACCTACATTGAAAGGGACATAAGGCAGCTTCACAACGTAACCGATTTGCGTCAGTTTGAATTATTCATAACGGTATGCGCCGCTAGGCATGGCCAGTCATTTAATATGGCTGATATTTCAAGGCAGACAGGCATTTCGCAGCCGACTGTCAAGTCGTGGGCCGGTATTCTGGAAGCCTCCTATATCACTTTTTTCCTACCGACCTATTTCAAGAATTTCGGCAAGAGACTCAATAAAGCGCCGAAAATATATTTTCTTGATACTGCTCTGGTCTGCGCTTTAACAAGACAGCCAAATGGAAGTGCGGCCTTGGCCGGCTCCATGGGTGGTGCATTCTTTGAAGGATGGATAGTAAGTGAAACAATCAAGGCTTTTACCAGCCTGGGAAGGAAACCGGACATTTACTTTTGGCGTTCACATGATGGATTAGAGGTCGACCTCTTGATCCATGTCGGCACAAAAATCCATCCGGTAGAAATAAAACTGACTGCCACGCCAACCTCTAATCATCTGAAACCGCTGAACTCTTTTCGAAAGCTTGCCGTTAAGGATGTTGCAGAAAAAGGAATACTAGTTTGTCGTGTCAAGGAAGGAAAAGATTTGCCTGATAATAACCTGGCACTGCCCTGGCATGAATTCCCAAAATGGCTAAGAGGTGAGTTGAAGAATATATGAGAAATTCAAATTGATCAGATTTTGTATATATCAATATATCCTGTTTTTACTTCCTCGGAGTTTACCGGCTACCTGGATAAGGAAGAAAAACGCAATGTAAGTACACGTGATAACCTATTAGCTTATCATGTTAATAAGAGGTATCTGCTTCGTGTAAGGCGTGGATTATATGCTGTCATATCCACAGGTATTGCATCCAGATAATTTTCCGGTAGATCCTTATCTGCTGACCTCGAAAATGGCTGATGATGCTATCCTTGCCTACCATACCGCTCTGGATATCTATGCCAAAGGTTACTCAATCTACAATCAGTTTCTGTTTCTAACTTCGCGCAAAATCCGAACTCTGAAATTCAGAGATTTCCTGTTCAAGGCGGTACGCCCTTCAAAGACTTTGCTCAATAAAGGAAAGGTTGGATACGGGATCAGATCAATGGAAAGAAGCGGCCTTAATTAAAAGTAACAGGCCTGGAGAGAACCCTGGTTGATCTGCTTGATAAGCCGGAACTTGGCGGAGGCTCTGAAGAGATATGGCGGTCACTGGAATCTGTCGAATTCTATGATGTTGTTAAGTGATTGAATATACCCTGCTGCTAAAAAAGGCAACTACAGTGGCAAAGGTGGGGTTTTTCCTGGAGAACAATAAAAAAAGGTTTTTCATGACCGGCAAACACCTGCAAAAGCTTAAAAGACGGATATCGAAAGCGCCCCACTATATGGATAAAAATCTTAAGGGGCGACTCTCCAAAAGCTGAAACCTGATAGTACCAGAAACCATACTAGAGAAGAGATGGAGTGAGGTATTATGAGGTTCTCAAGAGAATTGTTATTCAGAGAAGCCCATGAGACAGGCTTCAGGCCTGAAATTCTGGAAAAGGTCCTCCAACTGCTGCAGAACAGGGCCATCGAAAACTCAAAAAATTTTATGGTCAACAAGTAGGACCATTATCCTAATGCTGGCGGCAAAAGGTATATGTAATTAAGCATTCTTCTGAACAGGATTTCTTGTACCTTGCATAAAACAAAATAGTTTCAAAGTGCGTTCATTTGCATACTTGCTGCAGTCTTTTTCATACAATTATTAATGGTACCTTTTAACAACTCTCCCCGCTAAATCATGCCTTCCAGCCATTTTCCTGTTTTGGCACAAGAAATGCATTCCTCCCCGCTGAAATACTGAAATAATCTACATCTTCAAACCATAAATTAACAGGGTTGAGAATTTCACTTCTGAAAGGAAGTTCCGTCAAGGCGATGGTGTTCATCGGTTTTCATGATTGCTGCAGTTACTCGATTTTTTGATGAATCGGTAAAAATCTCGAATCCATCAGCTCAGCTCAATGATATCAGGGCGTTATCGGCACAATAATTGTCTTGATCCGATTGTTACGACTACGACATTTGTTACATATAAAATGAACAGTGAGGGATATTTAATGCTTGTATTAAAGCGTATTTTGACTTTTTCCATCAACAAAAACCATGCTTTTAGGACTCTGTTTTTTCTAAATATTGTTTTTCTTCTTTCGCCTAACAATGCAACGGCAGTCCTAAAAACTATCACTGTTTCATGGGATTACAACAGTGCTCTTGCCAGCGAGCTGGCTGGATTTGTATTGTACCAGGATGGTCTTGCAGTTTGTGAAACAACTAGCCCCGAAAAGCATTCTGTGAGTTGTGAGGTTGACATAGCTAACGACCCAATCTCTTTTACCATGACCGCCTATGACTCCTCTGGATTTGAAAGTTCCTATTCAGAGCCTTTTATCTTGCAGCCCCCACCAGACATTACCGCTGAGGCGATCATCAATAATGATAACTCGGAAATCTCGTCATCCATACACCCTCCCCCATACACCACCTCTGAGATAATCATCGATAATGATGATCCGGAAACTTCATTAACTGGCACTTGGAGTCCATCGAGTGGTTTTAACAGTTTTGGCACCCAATCTCTTTATAGTAATAGTTCTAATGGACAATATATATACGAAACGAGTATCAGAGGTTTATATGAAGTTTCTTTATGGTGGACGCAGTTCTCAAACCGTTGCATGGAAGTGCCAATTGAGATTTATGATGATAATTATTTAATTGACACAGTTTTC
>CAMYJP010000311.1 GCA_947258675.1 uncultured Desulfobulbaceae bacterium
AACCTATCCGGGTCCACCATTAGAAGATGTGGGTTTCGCGATAACTAAAAAGACTAACAGGGAATTATAAAAACAAGGTTCAATGGATACAATTCAGCAGAAAAAAACAAGCAACAATTTAATAAAGATTGTCAGAGAATTGGTTTTTGAGCTTCATACAGGTAACCATATCCCTGATACAATCACTCTGGATTCAATATTGGATCGCGATCTTGGTATTGATAGTCTTAGCAGGGTAGAGCTTTTAATTAGAATAGAAAAAAAACTTGGAGTCACAGTTTCCGAACATGTAATCAACACAGCAGAAACATTACGTGATATCTTCCGAGAGATATCACCTGCTGCTCTTCCTAAAAAATATTCCATTCGAACAACTAAATCGGCAATAATTGATCAAAAATCAGAATCTATTTCAGAAGATTTCGAAACATTGGTGCAGGTATTAGAATGGCATGCTGTTAAACATCCAGAGAATGTTCATATCAGGCTCTATAGTGATGATAACAATGGTGATGAAATCACTTACCATGACCTCTGGGCAGGCGCTTTAAATATTGCCGTAGGACTTCAGCAACTCGGACTGAATTATCTGGATACAGTTATAATCATGTTGCCTTCCGGAAGGGACTATTTCTTTAGTTTTTTTGGTGTTCTGATTGCCGGAGGAATTCCGGTACCTGTATATCCACCAGGACGTCCAAAACAGATAAAGGAGCACATGCAAAGGCATGTCGCGATAACAGAAAACCGCTGCGCATCCATTATGATTACTGTTCCTGAAGCGACTCGGTTTGCTGGTCTTTTGCAGGCGCAGACAGAAACTTTACAAAAAGTTGTTACGGTAGACGATTTAATTTCATCAACTTCAACGTATTCTTTAAAAAACCTACGATCGCCGAAACTCAATTCAAACAATATAGCTTTTTTACAATACACTTCAGGAAGCACAGGGCTCCCCAAAGGTGTAATTTTGACTCATGAAAACCTGTTGGCAAATATCAAAGCCATGGGAAGAATAGTAAAAGTTACCTCCAAAGACGTTTTTGTAAGCTGGTTGCCTCTTTATCATGATATGGGACTTATCGGGGCTTGGTTAGGCAGTATGTATTATGGGTGTCAATTGGTGCTCATGCCACCCCTTGCTTTCATAACAAGACCTGAAAGATGGTTTGCCGCAATCCACAGGTATAAAGGAACTTTATCCGCCGCACCGAATTTCGCTTATGAGCTGTGTTTGAGAAGAATCAACGATAAACAGATGGAAGGGATTGATTTAAGCTCCTGGCGCTGTGCTTTTAACGGTGCTGAAGCTGTAAGTCCACAGACAGTGGAACATTTTACTGAGAAGTTTTCCAGATTCGGCTTTAAAGCGCATTCTTTAAAACCTGTTTACGGTCTTGCCGAATCTTCAGTAGGCCTCGTTTTCCCTCCCAATGACAGAGAACCGGTTATTGATAATGTAAATCGAAGAAAATTAATGGTACACGGCAAGGCAGTTATTGCTGATACTAACGACACTGATGCGATTCGCTTTGTGAGCAGCGGAAGACCTCTGCCGGGACATCAAGTCAGAATAGTTGATGATAGTGATCGTGAACTACCTGAAAGGCACCAGGGGAAAATTCAATTTACCGGTCCCTCCGCCACAAGCGGGTATTTTAGAAACCCAGAAGGCACTGCCGCTCTTTTCCACAGAGAATGGCTCGAATCTGGAGATCTTGGCTACATTGCCGGTGGCGAACTCTATATAACAGGTAGGAGCAAGGACATTATCATTAAGGCAGGGCGGAACATTTATCCTGAAGAACTGGAGGAGGTAATCGGCAAACTGCAAGGTTTACGCTCGGGTAATATTGCAGTATTTGGCAGCCTCCAGAAAAAAGCCAGAACTGAAAGGTTAATAATTCTTGCTGAAACACGCCTTAAAGATCCAATAGTTCTGAAACAATTACGATCAGATATCAACGAAGTTGTTTCAGATATTACCGGATCCCCACCAGATGAAATAGTTTTCGCCCCTCCTAATACTGTATTGAAAACCTCAAGCGGCAAAATAAGAAGATCAGCGTGTAGGGAGCTATTTGAAAAAGGTGCCATTAATAAAAGGCCGCTTTCAGTGAGACAGCAGCTAATACGAATTACAACCGCCGGCTTGCTTTTCAGAGTTCGTGAACTCCTGAAATCGGCTACATCATGGATGTATGCTTCATACTGCTGGATGCTTTTCGGAACAGCCACTGTATTTGTCTGGCCGATTGTTATTCTTTTACCTGTTGAGACATGGCGTTGGTTTTTTATTGGCAAGATGGTCAAATTACTGTCATGCCTTACTGGAATTTCAATTATTGTTCAAGGGCATGAAAACTTGCCTTTAGTGAATACACCATGTATTTTCATTGCCAACCATGCCAGTTATCTTGATCCACTTGCTGTGATAACGATTTTACAGCGACCTGTCAGTTTTATTGCCAAAAGAGAGTTGCTGGAAAAATTTACTGCACGCGTATTTCTCAAACGTCTCAACACACAATTTGTCGAGCGTTTGGAAACTGTTAAGAGCATTAAAGATGCAAAAAAGCTCGATAATATAAGCATCTCTGGCCGAACGCTGTTTTTCTTTGTCGAGGGAACATTTAGTCGTATGCCAGGGCTGCTTCCTTTTCGAATGGGCGCCTTTGAGGTCGCGTCCCGAACCGAGAGGATAGTTGTTCCTCTTTCTATTCGAGGAACTCGTTCCATTCTCCGCTCAGATACATGGTTTCCTCGCCGCGGGATAGTACATGTTGTCATCGGCAAACCGATTTATCCTCGGTCAATTAAAGAAAAAAACAATGGCGAGATCTGGCAAACAGCTCTTGAACTGCGCAAAAAGACAAGAGAATGGATATTAAAACATTGTGGTGAACCTGACCTGGAATATGAACATCCTCGGATATCAATAAACGCCTCATCTAAATCCTCTTGACGATTATATCATCCCAACAAAACCTAACAAAAAAATGATTCAAATAATTTCTGCTAGTTGTTCAATTTAATATATCTTAGGGTTAAATATTCACCTGACCAACGACTTCTACCTCCACGATTTAAGAATTAATAAAAAAATCGTTACATAATACTATTCCAGCGTTACAAGACATTTATCAATAAATATAAGAAGAGAAATATTGATGCTCTCGTAAAAAGTCATGGGATGGCTAAGTAAAAAGTTTGATATACAAGGCGTAGTGATTTTTCAGGGGCGAGGCCATACATGTGGTATGCCGAGTGCCTTAAAAATTGCTACAACGCAGTAGATCGGACTTTTTACGACGCCATCAAATATTAGTTTTTAAAAAATTGGTATGCCGAGTGCCTTAAAAATTGCTACAACGCAGTAGATCGGACTTTTTACGACGCCATCAAATATTAGTTTTTAAAAAATCGATGTTATTTTATAGGGTAACGAATCATTACTCATAAAAACATAGCAATCAGCAAACAAATGGTTGCCAAATATTGTATATATTATATAATACAGAGTCCGACAGTAATTTCTCAAGTGGTAGGCACACTCTTTACAGTTTTTCCACTAGTTTTCAGCCCGAACAGCACGGACTGGAGATTAATGGTCCAGCAACACAAATGGCAAATAGAAGGAGGTCCCCCCATGAAGCTATATGTAGGAAATCTAGTATACAATATGACCGAAGCCGAGCTAAACGAACTGTTTTCTTCTTGCGGACCTGTTTCCAGCGTTAGAATTATTACCGATTATTTTACCCGTCAGTCAAAAAATTTCGGTTACGTTGAAATGTCAACCACGGAAGCGGCTTATAAGGCAATGGCCGAATTGCATGGAGAGACCATTAATGACCGATCACTCGTGGTTAAAAAGGCTAGAATTCGTGACGATTTCTTAGGGCAGGATCAGTAAATTTATTATCAAACTCCCAACAGAAAAAAACAATCCTGTTCCGTTTCAAACACCTATAAGACATCAAAACTAAATCCTAATAGTGCGGGATTTTACTTCCCTGTTTCATTTCTTGTTATATCAGTACGGTAAGACCTGGAAACAATATATATTGTACTATTGATATAAGGTTTTTTTTATTATGATTTATTGTCATTTTCTTTAAAATAATTAAATTATAAATGAAAATTTTTCTATAATTTAAATCGATTTCATTATAGGAGTTGAGAATGCAAGATGATAATTTGGTGTTTGTGTGGTTTCTTGGTGTACTATTTCTGATAATCGGTATGATCATCGGGTTTTTCATTAGTAAATTAGCCAACGGAAAGGATTCCCAAATTAATGATCTTAAAAACGAGTTGGCACAGAACAAAACAGAATTGAATGAATACCGGAACCAGGTGAACGAACATTTTATAAAGTCATCCGATCTATTCA
>CAMYJP010000312.1 GCA_947258675.1 uncultured Desulfobulbaceae bacterium
GTGCAATGAAACAATAAAAATTCTTTGTCATAATAGCCTCCTTTTCGTCAATTTCTTGTTTTGACACCTTAGACTTCTGCTTCATTTTTTTTATCCATGCATTTGCAGATTTCAAGCCCCTGAATCTTGTTGTTTTAATCTCGAAACTAGCCAATTGTCACAATACCTAAATAACCATCCACAGTAACTGTATCTCCTGTTTTGATTGATCGCGTCGCATCCGGAATTCCTGTTACACAGGGCAAACCATACTCCCTGGCAATGATTGCTCCATGGATTAACATACCACCGCGACGCTCAACAATCGCTGCAGTGAGCGGAATTATAAAAGTCATGTTCGGATCAATAGCATCACAAATCAGAATTTCACCATTTTTGAATTTACTGAGTTCCTCCGGTGCAATAATGACTCTGGCTTTACCCTGAGCCAGACCACGGCTAGCTGGTTGGCCCACTAACTGCCGGGCTTTAGCATAAAATATCGCTTGCTCTTCTCTTGAGATTTTCTGTTTTACAGGATGGTAATTCTTGTCCTGGAGAGCAAGGGCGATATCATCATTTTCTGCCTGTGCAAACTCATCTCTGCCCTCTGCTAAAAGCCGCCTTTTTCCCTCTGCACAGCTAAGAATAAATTGTGCTTCTATCCTGCCAAGATGAATATTATCATCATCGCGCAGCCGGTAGCTCGCACGGGCAAGATCCAGAATCTCTTCAGCATCATTTCGTTCTTCTCCTTCAAATTTATTGAGAAAATCCTCCTGCATGCCACTTTTTTTCTCTTGAGTATTGAATTTTTCCAAAGGCGATCTCGCGGCAAGTTCAAGCAGGAAGTGAGCAATTGATTGATATGATTTCTCGATCACTTCACTATCACCACTGCCGGGATACAGTATTCCAAACTGCTCCAAAAATGAATCAAGCTGAAGTTTAAAATCCGTTGCCAGATCATCATACGATTGGCGTTGCAGAGATTCAGCAATAGATTGGTCCTTTCTAATACATGCGGCCAGATCCTCAAGCATACGATTCCGCCTGAGACTTACCATGTCTGTGGCCTGCAAGAGATCCATAAAGGCAAATGGATCTTCAGGACACATGATGTCGTTATAAAATTGCCCAAACAGTCTGACCCCATGGGCAAAGGGAATAAAATCAGCCCAATATTTCTTAACCCAATTTTTATACACTCCCTGTCGATGTATTATTTCACGGCTCAGAGCTTCATCAGACAGGATGCCTATATCTTGTTCAGCGAGCCCCTCTGCCTCCCTGATCATCGCAGGAATCAATTTGTTCTCTATTGTATCTCGAAGCATCTTCAAATTACCAAAGCTCCGATGCAGACTGAGATACCAAGCCCGGTTATCATCTGGGTTACCATCACTACCCGTGGTTATCGGTCTGGTCTGCAGAAGATGAAATTCTTCCTTTTTTTTTGTCCACTCAACATCCTGCGGTGCTCCCCAAAATTCCTCCAGACCCATGGCAAGACTGAAAACCGTTCTTACCTCATCCAAATCCAACGGTGGAGAATCCATTGACATCTGGTCGAGCTTTTCCATTTTCGTACCGGTAATGTCAGCAACAATACGATTTTTTCTTTTGGCCGGTACATGATTGCTTATTTTCTCCGTCTCACGATCAATAACCCATCTGTCCGGCTCAATAGTGCCGTCAACCTGCCCTTGGTTCAATCCGAAGACACCCTCTATTATTGCTTGCCCGGGATTATCAGGGCTACGACTGAATGCTACCCCTGAACACTCACCAACGACCATCTCCTGAACCACAACAGCCATGGAGCTGGTATCAACTTGTAACCCCAATTCTTTTCGATAGAGCAAAGCACCGTCTGACCATAAAGATGCCCACACCTTAACAATATGGTCAATGACAGATTCAGCACCAATAACATTAACATAGGATTCGTGGAGACCGGCAAAAGAGGATGCTGCAGTATCTTCATCAGGAGAAGACGACCGAACTACGACAGCGTTGCTGCTAAAATGTGCTTCAAGGGTATTATGAAGCAGACTCAATAAAGAACTGGGCAGAGGTTTTATAAGGAAAAAATTGCGAATCCTAAGCGAAGCATCCCATATCTCCTCCCAACGCATATCTGCAAATCGTTTCCGATTCAATTCAAGTAGAATACGTTCACCAAGACCAGTATCGGCAAGAAATGTTTTATAGCACTCGGTTGTTACACAGACACCGTTCGGTACCAGATATCCCTCTTGATGTAAGCGAGCCAGGGCAAATCCTTTACCACCCACCAACGGACGATTTTCTTCGGTTATATCGCTTAATGAAAGGATGTAATTCATTATATAACTGTATAATCAATAGCACCAAGCTTGGTTCTAGCCCAGTCCATTACTGCTCAGTTGTACCCTGTTCATATGAGCAGGCTGTTGAACCTTTAGCCTGTTATGAGAGATGGCCTGATCTTGCAAAAATGGGGAGAAAGCTGAGCAGTTTCTTCATTTTTTCATATGGAGTTCCGTAACATTTTGAAATCTCTCCACAAAATAGTAGCAATCGATCGCAACTTGTATCAAAGCGCAGGTCGGTGATTGGATAAAATCCTCAAGATGAGGATGTTTTTTGAGATAAAACAATCGCAACCGTTCTAAATCCTTTCCACTACATTCAATTGCAGATCCGGTTGCTGTTACCGCAATGGCATCATGAAAATCAATTTCCTGATTTGATCTACTGTCTATTAAAAAAGCTACACGGGAATCAAGTGAAATATTTACAAATTTACGCGTTGAACGTGTTGTTGCAAAGTAAATGTATTTGAGATCATCATCGGCTGCAAAGGCGATGAGATTGGCATAGGGCCTTCCCTTATTATGAGTGGAGAGTACAGCTAAACTCTGACTCTGAAATAATTCCTTCAGCCTTTGTTTGAGTACTTCCTGTTTAATCATATCAATTAGTTACTATGTTTCTTTTCAATTTCTTTAGCCTTAACAACCACTTTTTTAGCTAAATCACCGAAAACCAGATTATGCAGCGGCAGGACACTATACCAGTATATCCTACCCCATAAACCACTTGGCAGAAAATGAGCGGTTTGCACCAACAGATCAGGCTGGATGTCAAATTCGAGCCAGGCTTTACCCGGCAGTTTCATTTGCGCAAGCAACAAGAGTCGCTTATTTTCTTTAATATCGGCCACTTTCCAGAAATCAAGCGCATCACCAACCCTGAGATCAACCTTTTCGCGTCTACCACGGCTTAAGCCATAACCACCCATTAATTTGTCAATCAAGCCTCGGAGCCGCCAGAGAAAATGATAGGTAAACCAACCTGTAT
>CAMYJP010000313.1 GCA_947258675.1 uncultured Desulfobulbaceae bacterium
TTCAGACATATCTAAGGGTCGATTTCGCAGTTAAAACCGCCGTTAGAATTTGGCGATTTCGCTGGCCGACGGGTCAATGGGCAAGCCTAACGGCCGCGGCCTCACAAAAGTCTTTTTGCGGTTTTGCTGGCTTAAATTATTTATACCAACGAGCAAATACCCGAATCTTGAGAGGCCCAATGATTCAAAAACCAACTGTCTGCCGCTGCAATTTGTTGTAGAGTTTTGCAGGCCTGGCAGGCACGATTTCAAACTTTAGTTTAAGCCCTCCTAAAAATGGAAGCCCTTGTCGCACGTAACCGTTTAACTTGTGCATGATATTCTCCAGAACCTGATGCGGATATGTTGGATAATTGTCTGTCCACTTTACTATTAAGCAATCCTTGGATCGGGAAAGAGCGGCTGTCGTTCCAATTACAAACTCATTCCTCAATGTACCGATGCTCTTCTTTGTGTTGTCAGCATTGCGAGCTGCCTCGTAGTCTCGAGAAAACATCTCGTACACGGTCTTTGCCAGTGTAACCACAAAGTAATGAATATTGATGCGATGAGGATCAATGCTAGGGACATTGTCAAAGTAGTAGTTGCCAACAAGATCTTTGATTCCAATCTCAATTTCCCATCGAGCGGAGTATTCCGCAAGAATTCCCTTGCTGTCCAGACCTTGAAGCGTAGAGCCAAAACATCGCAATGCGCCGTTATCCTCTTTCCGTTTTAAAACACACTGCAGAGTCTTCTTGGTCTGTTGAATTGGAATTTCGAAGGTTTGTTCCGTATATGTATGTTCCTCGTCATAGAACAACCATGTGGGATTTGTTTCCAAAAACGAGTCGATATGTTTTTTGACTTTTTTGTTCTTTTTTATGCACATCGTTAAGTCTGCGCCTAAGCCATCTTTTGAATCTACGATAAAATGCCAGACGTGTTCGGCCGTATATTCACTGTCGAGATAAACATGTTCTACTGCTTGATTGCCGAGCGTTTGTGAAAGAAGTTCTTGGACAAATCTTTTAACGGTAGTCGTAGCTCTTGCTTTTCCGTTACGAAATTCTAGAGAAATTGGAACTCCAGTAGCCACGTCCCAAGCTAGATGGGGTCTAAAACCGGGACAACAAAGTTTGCGTTTTGGAGAAGGGCCTTTGCCAATGTTCTTGAGCTCTACATCGTCACCAGTAAAATCTCTCATTTTGAAATCAAAGGCTATGCGTTTGCCTTCAATGAGTTGCTGCTGGCTAGAAGCATGTGTCAAATGACGTCTTAACTGCAGTAGATTTGCGTCGCTAATTTGCGCTAATCCATTGAGTAGGGAATCATTGGAAGGCATGGCCACCAGGCCTGCCATAAGAGGCAAGCTAAGCTCATTGATTCGGCATGCTTTTGATATACTAGAAATGTCACCAAGAATTCTACCTAAACTCAATAGGAGTAAAGAAAACCAACTATAGCCTTTATCAGGATCAACATCCATGAAAGATGCAACTTTTTCGAAAATTTTTAAGCGGTCCAAATATGGCAGAAAAAGAAAGATACCGGGTCGAGCAAGCGGGGTTGCTGAATCACATAGATTTTCGACGAAGCGGATATAGCCCATGTCGAGTCGAGCAGCGGTGGCTTTTGGTATTGTTTCCCAGGGCTCTAATGCAAAATCAGAGTCGGCTTCAGGCTGAAGAAGTCTATCAAGATCTCCCTTAAAATATGATTGAAAGTTATCGACATCCCATCTTGTGAAGATATTCGTAACGCATGTAGGACCAACCTGAATTTTTTTAGACTCCAAAATTTTCAAATAATGTGCAACATTTTTTTTCGGGCTTTGAATTTTGGAAAGAACAATTAAGCCTTCCTCTTTAAACCCTAATTTGGAATTCCTAAAAGGCGACCTTGCCTGATCGACTAAGCCCAAAAGTCCAAAACAAAGAAAGTTTTTCTTATGCTGGAGCAATGAGACTCGGGAGCCTGGATAGCGTTTAGTAATACCTCTTTCATCTAGGGTTCGCATAACCTCTAGTAGCACTTGTAACTGATCGTCCTTGTGGAAGAATGATTGCCTAGTAATACGTAGTGTCTGCAATTTTTTTAAATTCATCACCTTACGATTTAGAGACAAAAAATCTACGTTCTTATATGGTTTGGTGCCAAGCGCCCATCCATACGATGCGTAAAGATGACGCATGAGCGTAAGAGAAATATCGTGGTTGAATCCCTTGAGGATGACTACCATCTTTGTGGCAGGAATCCATGATCTAGCTTGCTTTAGTACGAAAACCATCCGTTCTACTTCAACGTCCATATCCTCCATGACTTGGGATGAATCAATGCCGACCAATCCAGCGGTGCCATACTGGTGAAATGTTGCGAGAGCTTTTCGGTGAGCATATTCTGTAAGTCCATACTTGTCGACAGCCGTCTGGACGGCAACGTCATCGACTAAGACGGCTCGTAAGGCCTCGTATCGAACACACGCCGGGTCAAAGAAGGGGTAAGGCAGTTGGTTATCAAGTTTGTCATGGACATCGAGAATAAACTTCAGGAAATGGGGGTAGATGACAGCCATAATTGCCTCCTTTTTGTAAAGGTTTTAATTGGCGGATTATGGCATATTTTCACTATTTATGTAAAGGCTTAAAATGAGCAGTGTCAGCGGAGTAATTTTGGGTCGGTTTTCTAAAATATGTGTAACATTAGCGTGTTATGTCAAATACCCCAGCGGCACTCAGGGCCAGCGCCTCAAATTATACCTTTACATTATTTTGACCAGTCTATGCGAAAAATTGAAGAAGAACCTAACACCTACCAAGGGGGTTTGAGTTACAAGCTATTGAAAATTAAGACTATTTGTCTGGAATGAGGCGAGGGGCGTTCAATGTGATTGCTAAGTTTTGGGTCGAAATTCAGGCTCTCAGGGCCGACTATTTTTGAAATCGCCCCATAGATATGTCTGAATTTAATAGTATGAGGCCTCACGTTTTGCAAGACGTAGGGGGCATTCTCAGGAATTATCACGATGGCTGTGGGGCGTAGTTCGTGTAGTTGCCTGGATTAATCAGTTGCGCCCAATTAGCCCAATAAATCGGGCAGCTACGGCGGCTGAGATTTGTGAAGTCAACTTGTGTAATCATGATATGCATATTTTAACAGGCAAAACTAGGTCAGTATTGAACCATTAAAACTTCAATATCTGCATTTGGAGCGATTTTTACACTGCCAATCGAGAAAGTCGTCCCAGTGACTTGACGATCCTTTCAACAGGTGTTATTCAGTCCCTCGCAATTTAAATGTCATTAGTAGCTTTACCGTGGTATTTTAAAAACATTTACCTTGACA
>CAMYJP010000314.1 GCA_947258675.1 uncultured Desulfobulbaceae bacterium
AGCAGCACATCTTCTTTGTAGAACCTGTCATAAACAAGCGAAAGAAGAAGGCAAAGATGCACCAACAAAATGCAGTGGTTGTCATGGGTTAAAAATAAAAAAATAATTTCGATTTGGATAAACAGGATGGTGTTGTCCGGAAGTGATCGATTCCATACTGGCTTTAACGTTTAACGCGGGTTGACGCTGGTGTTATGAATAGCTCACCAGTAGGTTGGCTGCATTTGTTATGAGAAGTTGAGGGTAATAATTCTATTGAGTGGTGCAGTTAATCAACCTTTTCCTGAAATGTATGTTTAAGTTAACCGGGGAAGAATAATTTTTACTGAAGTTCCTTTTTTTTCCTGACTTTTTATTTTAAGACTGCTTTCCGGGTGATCATTAATAATTCTTCTAGAGATGCTGAGGCCGAGGCCGGTACCTTGCTGTTTGGTAGTAAAAAAAGGTGAAAAAATTTTATCTTTGATATCTGACGGAATGCCAGGTCCTGAATCGGTAATAGCCAAGGTGACAAACTTTCCAGTGGCTTCCGTATCAATAGTAATGGTATCACCCTCGGCCAGTGCTTCAACACTGTTTTTAAGGATATTTATTAAGACTTGTTTCAACTTTTCGCGATCTCCTTTGACGATGATATCCTTGTCTTTGGCACGCAATGAGATATTGATATTTTTGTTACAGCATTCAGTTTCCACCAATGAGTAAATTTCCCGCAATAATTCAAGAACAATAATTTTTTCGAAAGTTAGGCCTTTTGGAGTATATAACTCATTTAACTCCAGCAGAAAATTTTCCAGCCTTCGTACTTCTGTGATGATGGCATTTAATTTGTTTTTTTCTTTTTCGGTATATGTGCTTTTTATCAGTTGCTTTGCTAATCCCCCTATTAACGCGAGAGGGTTCTTGATTTCGTGACTAATTTCGGCAACTGTCTGCCCCAGTGCCGCAAGACGTTCTGATCTGATAATTTTTTCATGGAGAACTTTTGTCTTAGTTATATCCCTGACGATACCTGTAAAAAAGAATTGATCATTGATTTTGGAAACTGAAAAGGAGATTGAAGCAGGGAAGGAATCACCGTTTTTTCTCATAGCGACAAACTCAGTTTCATGGCCTATGAGTTTTGATTTTTGTGTCTTAACATATTTACTGACAGCATTAATATGCCCTTCGCGGCAATCTGGTCCCAAAATAGATACCAGGTTTTTTCCAATCATTTCATTACGCTTGTAACCGAATATTTGTTCCGCCGCTTTATTGAAAAAGATTACCATTGAATCCTTGTCAATGGTAATAAAGGCTTCATTGGTGTTTTCGAGGGCGCCTCTTAGGATGTTTAGCTCAGTATCACTAGAAGTTGTATATGAGTTTGATGTCATAATCCTCGTTTCCAATTTGATCAGTGGACAAAATTTATTCCCATTTGGCAGAATGCGTTTGTTCGTAAAAAATGAGGTATCTTTTTTGCTGTTAGATTTTTCAGCCTCAAGAGAATTTATTGCGTTACTATATCACAATACACTAATAATAATGAAGAATTATATCTGTCTTAAATTTTTTGTGCATCTAAACAATCCCATGTGCAGGATGTTTTTTCCTGCGCTTGTTGAATAAATTCTCCGTCTGAGGCGGATCAAACAAGTCGTAATTTTACGCTTCATATCACCCTGAATTTTATGAAACTGTTCAAAGGCTTGACAAAATATATCCCGGACTTGAAGCTCTTTGTTCTAGTTTACATGAACCCAGCTAGGATTCATGAAATTTTAGTAACCATGGTAAGAAATATAATTTTAGTCATAAGCGTTTGCTGTCTTGTTTCAGTTCTCTGGTCGTGCGGAATTTTTACTACTACTTACAAAGTAACTAAGGGTACAGTAAAAGCTACTTATAATACTGCTAAATTTGCCACCAAAGTAACGGCTGGTACTTTAAAAGTCGCCTATAAAATCGGTGAGTTTACATTTGAGGTTGTTACGGCGCCGCTTGACTGGCCTATGACTAATGATATAGATACCATCGACGGCTTATCCCCTAAAGAAGCTGTTAGGCAAGGTAGAGTAAAAAATTCTCCCTATGTTGTGCGAGGTAAGCGCTATTATCCAATGTCCGTGAGTGAGGCAGCAGGCTATAGTGAAGTCGGTACAGCTTCTTGGTATGGAAAAGAAACGCTACGTACCAAGGGGGGACATATGACTGCCAATGGTGAAGCTTTTGATCCTGCTAAACCTACAGCAGCCCATAAACATCTTCCATTACCGATACACGTTCGAGTTACTAATATGGAGAATGGCAGGTCAATGATAGTTCGGGTTAATGACCGGGGGCCATTTATCAAAGGGCGGTTTATCGATCTGTCCTCGGGAGCTGCAAAGAAGCTTGGTTTCTATAGAAAAGGAACTGCACGTGTTCGAGTGGAGACTGTGGAATTGTGAATAGCTCTCAGAAGAAAATCAAAATATCAACTTATACATTTAAGGAAATTTAAATCAGCCCTCATTATTTAGTTTCCAATTTATAAAATCATATCCAGCCGGTTTTTGGAATACACGTAATTCGAATTCCGCTAATGCGGCAAGCAGATGGTCAAATATATCTGCCTGGATAGATTCATAATTAGCCCAAGCCTGATCATTGCTGAAGACATAAATCTGAATGGGCAAACCTTCAGGCGTTGGCTGCAAATGCCGAACGAGAAAGGTCATTTCTGAGTGTACCTTGGGATGGTTTTTTAAATAGGCTGCGATGTATGCTCTGAAAATGCCTATATTTGTTTGCCGTCGTGTATTGATAGACTGTGTTTTGTGTATGCCATGCTCATTATTGTATGCCTTAATTTCCTCCTTTTTTGCTAGCAGGTATTTTTTTAATATTTCTATTCTTTCGAATTTGGCGAGCATCGCTTCATCGCAGAATTTGATCGATGTCATATCTATAAAAAGTGATCTCTTAATCCTCCGGCCGCCTGATTCTGACATACCCCGCCAGTTCTTGAAAGAGTTTGATACCAAGGCGTAGGTTGGTATGGTGGTAATGGTTTTATCCCAGTTTTGTACTTTTACCGTATGAATTGAGATGTCAATAACATCACCGTCAGCACCATATTTGTTCATTTCGAGCCAGTCTCCCACGCGGACCATATCATGTCCCGAGAGCTGGATGCTGGCTACAAAACCCAATATAGTATCTTTGAATACCAGCATGAGTACTACGGTAAACCCACCCAGAACACTGATGATACCCCAAGGAGATTTGTTGGTAAGAATTGAGACGAGAAAGATACCAGCCATCAAGTAGGCAATAATTTTAGC
>CAMYJP010000315.1 GCA_947258675.1 uncultured Desulfobulbaceae bacterium
GGAGCACCGCTTAATTGAAAAAGAATAATACTGATAATATCAAATTTCAGTATTATAAGGGGGCATATGGTCTAATAATCAAACGTAACACAATCGCTAGAGATGTAGAATTCTCTGACACTATTTTCAGAGGTTGTATTTCTTTTGGAAAATCAGCTGTTTTTGCATATACGCTATTAATTATGAACACATCCGAAACGATACATGTGTAATGAGGAGTAAATACCTGTTGATTAGACCAATTGAATCTGATATCAATTTGACGTTGTGATTTTGGCTGGGGTAATCGATCATTTCATGTTTATACGCTGAATAGTTACACATAAACAAACATTTATTTTTAGGATTTCATTCAGGAGGCAGAGAGGGGATATTTATGCCGAATTCATCGGGTAGCGCCCAACGATATATCAAATACGCATTTTTTGTTCTCTGTGTCCTTTGTATGACAACGGTATTAATGTCCTGCGGTGGCGCTGACGAGAAAAAAATGAAATTCTATAATAAAGGTAAAAGCCTTTATGAACAGGGGGATTACATAAAGGCCGCCTTGGAATTTAAAAATTCGGTTCAGATTGACCCTGAATTCCCGGATGGATATTACATGCTGGGCTTAATTTCCCTGAAGGGTAATAACTTGAAAGACGCATTTGGGCGTTTTTCCAAAGTTATCCAGTTGGCCCCGGACCATATTGACGCCGAGTTACAGTTGGGAAAAATTTTCCTTGCTGCCAGATCGTATGACCAGGCAATGGAAAAAGCCGAGTCCGTCCTTGCCAAGGAACCGGCGAAACAGGACGCCCTCCTGCTGAAAGGAGCTGTTTTGCTCGCTGACGGCAAATATCAACAGTCAAGAGAGTTCTTAGCCGGGCTCCAAGAGAAGGGAGTGAGCACGCCTGATCTGTATGTGCTGCTTGCCACGGCATATGTGAAGGAAGACAACCTGCAGCAGGCTGAAGTGGTTCTCAAACGAGGCTATGAAAAGTTGCCGGAAACGGTTTTGCTACAGGTAGCCCTTGTAGATCTCTATGTCAGGGCAAACCGTGTTCCGGAAGCCATCGCTATCCTTGAAAATGTGATTTCCCTGAGGCCGGACGAGACTCGGTATGGATTCAAATTGGCCGGGTTGCATTGGGATTCTGGAGAGCAGCAGCAAGCTGTAGAAATACTTGATGAAATCCAGGGCACGTCTGCAAACAGTGAAGAGGTCTGGATAAATATAGCCAGGTTTTATCTATCGAAAAAGCAGGTTGAGAAAGCTGAAGAAATTTTGGCTGCGGCGATCGACAAAAACCGGAAAAGTTTCAAACTTCGCTTGCTTCTCAGTGAGCTTTATACCCAGCAGCAGAAATTTGATGAGACCGTCGACCTACTGAAAGGAAATCTGGAAATTGACAAAGACCCCGGTAGCCCGGGTATTATCCAGACCAAGACTGCTCTTGCCAAAGTCTATCTGTTGAAGCAGGATATCGAGGCAGCAAAACAGTATGTTGATGAGGTCCTGGCTGAGTCGCCGGGCAATGTTGAGGCGATTTATCTAAATGGAAATATTCATCTTCTGCAGAACGAGGCAGAAGAGGCAGTGTCGGCATTTCGCACCGTGTTAAATGAAAAGCCCGGCTTTATTCCCGGCCACCTGCGCCTCAGTGAAGCTCATATTGCAGGCGGTCAAATGGAGCTGGCAACGGATACCCTGAAGAACGCTTTAAAGGAAGAGCCGAATTCCAGGGAGCTGTTGCGTGCCCTGGTGCGAGTATATTCTCTTCGGAAGGACTATGATGAGGCTGAATCCTATTTGCAGAAATATCTGACCCAGAATCCGGAAGATCATGAACTGCGATCGGATCTGGGTGATATTTTCTTTCAGTTGGCTGATTTTAAGCAGGCTGAGGAGGAGTATCGTATTCTCAAACGCAAAAACAGGAATAACCCCTTGGTTTATTTGAAGCTCGGCAATCTTTATAATGCCCAGGGACGAATTGATGAGGCAATCGCCGAGTTGGAAGAGGGGTATGCGATAAACCCACGTTCCGCAGCTGTTTTTTCAACGCTTGTCAGGAGTTATCTCGCCAGTCGACAGATAGAAAAAGCCCTTGCCGTCTGTCTGGAAAAGATTAAAGAAAACCCGGAGGATGCCTTTACCTACAACCTGTTAAGTGGTGTCCACCTTGCAAGAAAGGATTATGAAGCAGCGGAAAACACTCTGAGGAAGGCCATAGAAATAGCACCTCTTTGGCAGATACCCCATACTAACCTGGCTAAACTTCTTTTGGGCCAGGGCAAAAAAGATGAAGCGATTGTCTCCTATGAAGCAGCTTTGGCAGCAGACCCGAAACAACCAATTCCATATTTGGCTTTGGGACTGCTCTATCAACAGGACCACCAGGAACAGAAAGCAATCCGGATTTATGAAAGAGCGCTCCGGGAAAATCCAAAATTCTGGGCAGCAGCCAACAATCTGGCAGTTTTGTTGTGTGAATTTAATACTTCCCGTGCAGACCTTGAAAGGGCTCTGGAGCTGAGTAAGACAGCCCAAAAGCTGAAGCCGAACGAACCTGAGGTGAATGATACCATGGGCTGGATATACTATAAACTTGGTAAAACCAGTCAGGCTCAGGCTATTCTGGAAAAAGCACTGGCTGTCGCCCCGGACAACCCGACAATCAATTATCATATGGGAGTTATCCTTTTTAATAGTGGCAGAAAGGATGAAGCAAGGGATATGTTGGCAAAGGCTCTGGCCACGGATGAGCAATTTTACGGCCGGGAAGAAGCGCAGGATATTTTAAAGCAGTTGTAAACGCCCAGGTGAAAAGACTTTATAAGATTTTTGTGGTTTAGAGTTATTGCATTAACCTCAAAAACAACTAAAGCCCAACAGGCTCAATAAACCCGCAAACCCAACAAACTCAAGAGCAATGAAAAAAAGTATATGGTTCTCGGTAATAATCTTTGTTTGCTTGCTAACAAATCCTCTCTGGGCCGCAGAAGAAAATATCCCCCACTCGGAGGCTGACTATATAATTGGCCCCGGTGATGTTCTTGATATTTCCGTCTGGAAAAATGTCGATCTGACAAGAACGGTTGTTGTTCTGCCCGATGGCAGGATATCCCTGCCGCTGATCGGTGATATCACAGCGGCAGGCAAGCCGGTTGCCCGGTTGCAGGCGGAGATTGAAGCAAAGATCACCCGCTATGTCCCGGAGCCGGTTCTGTCTGTGATTGTTCAGCAGGTCAACAGTATGATGATTTATGTTATCGGCAAGGTTCATAATCCCGGTCGATTCGTATTGAACTCTAATGTTAATGT
>CAMYJP010000316.1 GCA_947258675.1 uncultured Desulfobulbaceae bacterium
ATTTATTTTTGATTGAAAAAGCACCTGTCTCATGCCCCACTCAACTCATTGACGCAAAATTTTTTTTGTCATAAAATAATATTCAAAAGGGTGAAAACTGCATGTAGGCTGCATGCCAAATCATAGTACATTTCTCTTTCATTCAAAGGAGAAACAAACTAACAGGCTGCCATGAACCATAGCATATATCTTGAACATGAATTCTGGGGTTTGATACTGTGTACGATCATCCTGCCGGCATGGATTTTTATATGGTTGGCCAGGAATCGCAAATTTTCCAGATTAACCTTAACAACTATCGGGGTTATGCTTGTTACATTTACTGGGTTGGATGTAATTTTCCTTCGACGTCTAAGCGATAAAGCAAAAGCCACCGCCACGTTAATGGATGACCGGATATTCTCCTCAGAGATCTCAATTGCATTATACATAATACCAATGATCCTGGCTGGGATCGGGGTCAACCTGATCAGTTATGTACTCTGCGAGCACCTGTCTATCAAAGAACTTGAAAATACTGGTGATTCAGACGACTGATTTGCAGATGCACTTACCTGCTAGTGACTTATTTTTTCAAGAGGCTCAAACTTACAGCCCGTCAAGCCGCAATATTGTCCCACATATTCAGCCTTGGGACGATATAAGGCTGGTTTTACCTGGGCCTCACCGGTCTTTTCTTCAATTATATGAGCAGTCCACCCTGCTATCCGCGAGATGGCGAAAATGGGTGTCATCAGATCTAGCGGTATACCCATAAAATGGTAAACCAGGGCACTGTAATAATCGACATTTGGCTTAATTTCAGTCTTACCGCGTTTTGCAAATTCAGCTAATGAAGCCTCTTCTATCTGCCTGGAGATATCAACTAACTTTTCCTGGCCGGGTTCTTTGCCCAGACGCACAGCCATCTTTTTCAGGAATGCAGCCCTGGGATCAGTGGTCTTGTATACCGCATGCCCCATACCCATGATCCGTTCACCGCTTTCAATTTGATTTACTACCCATCCTGCAATGTCATCTTCTTTTTCCAATGCAAGCAGCATTTTCATTACCTGTGCGTTTGCTCCTCCATGAAGGCTTCCTGACAAAGCACCAATTCCAGCGGCAACTCCGGAATAGATATGCGCTCTTGTGGAAACCACCTGGCGGCTTGAGAAAGTTGAAGCATTGAAGGTGTGATCTGCATGAAGGATCAGGCAGGTATCAAGTATTCCTGCCATCTCGTCAGAAGGTTTGGTCCCATGCAATTGCCAGAGAAAATTAGCGCAATGTGAAAGTGCGTTGTCTGAAGGCAACGGTTCAAGCCCTTGTCTGATGCGATGCCAGGCTGCCACGAGTGCTGGAAGGCGGGCGATCAACCTGACAGATTTCCTGACATTTGCTTCCCTTGAATCATCTGACAATTCTGGATCAATCATAGCCAAAAGAGGAACACCGGCCTGCAGCACATCCATTGGATTTGCATCAGCAGGATAGTGCTTAAAGGAGTCAAAAACAAACTCCGGGAGTTAACTCTCTTGTTTAAGCAACTTGTTAAAGTCGGCCAATTTTGTTTTATCAGGTAGAGAGGCGTAAAGTAGTAAGTATGCAACCTCTGGAAAGGTCGAGTTGTGGGCGAGATCTTCGATTCGGTATCCCCTGTAAACGAGAACGCCCTCCTCTCCATCAATAAAACTCACCTTGGTGTCGGCAACTATGACGCCTCGCAGGCCTATGTTTTTAACATTGACTGTTTCTGCCATATTAACCTCCCGAAATCATGAACTGTAACAGGATTTAATCTTACCCAAACAGAATTGATGAACTTGTTAACCAGTTAATCAAACTTATGTCGGATTGAAGAGCTGTATATTAAAAAACCAGACACCCCTTCTCAGCGCCGCCCGGATATTCGAAATAACTTATAATACTCCGTCCCGGCAATGCAAAAGAGATGGTTTCGCCCTATTACAACCTGTAACTAAAACAATAACTCTATTATAAAGATCAGTCAAATATCAGAAGTGAAAATGATACCGACAGACTTATGGCAAGGCACAGTTTGCACGGAATTACAATGGTGAGATTCAAGAAAGCTTAAAAGGTGGTGCCCCCGGCAGGAATCGGACCTGCGACACCAGGATTAGGAATCCTGTGCTCTATCCACTGAGCTACGGGGGCAACCTTGTACTGGAAATTGCTGGCTCTCAATGAAACCAGCAAAAGATTAAGATAAAACAGGGGCGACCTTCAGTTGATCCTGAACGCTATTCCCCTCTTTAATTTGTCACATACCATTTACACTCAAGAGCTTACATACTCAAGGAAAAAATCTATCTCGATCGCTTCAGCCGTTACCAATAAGTCGACCTTTCATTTCTTTCTGTAAAATTAGCAGTTACCTCATGCAGTATTGACCTTTCCGTTCCTGAAAAACTTCTTTACAAACCTCTCCTTTAATATTAAGAAACTTTCCCAATTCAACCACACTGTGGCGCATAGGGGAGGCCAATGAAAATTGACGTTGATATAGAATGTTCTAATAGAACAACGAACTGTAAATATGATCAGAAGTGCCTGGAAGACTTTGACAATTCGCTCTGCTGTGAAATTGTGAGGGAGAGTTCCAACTACTTGCTGGTATCACCTGTTTCTACTTTTAAGTCGACATATTGCTCGTATATCCGCATGATCGAAAGTGATGACAAAGAAATACCTATCTGCTGTTGTCCGATACGAATTGAAATTTACAGGAAGTACAATATCTGAGAATACTGCGGTCTCATAAATTTTTTCCCTCACCCCAACTTTCTTCCACTCTTAGGAGAGGGGTTTGTTTTTATACATTTCAGATGTCTCAAAATCTCGCTGGGTAGAGCTATATCCTTGTCTCTCAAGCAGGCAGCAAAAGCCCCACCTGCCCTTTTCCTGCATCAGTTTCACTAAAAGTAACTTCTCCGCCGAGTGCCCGTGCCAGTTCCTGGCTCAACCACATTCTGCCAAATGAGCCCTGCTGAAAAGTCTTTTTGGTAAAATCTCCGTTGCCCATGGGAAACTGGAAATTTACCAAAAGCATTTTTTTCCCGTCCTCATAAAGCGGAGAAACCGCAATATCAAGGATCTTGCCGGCATCTTTTTGCGGATACACCTTGTTTATGATCTCTTCCAGTCTTTTGAAAAGGTCCAACAAGATAAGCTGGACATGCTGATTCTTAAAAGTGAGCGATGTCGGCTGGATCGACATATTAATTTTAACACAGTCCCGCTTGAACTGGGGATCAATAAGCAAAAGAACATCCTTGAATATCTT
>CAMYJP010000317.1 GCA_947258675.1 uncultured Desulfobulbaceae bacterium
TTAAGGCTCAAGATTTGGAACACCAATAAAATACCTAACCCGAAATAAGGACATACAGCATGAAACAATTTCTTCGGATCGTCCAAGCCCTCGATAATGAACCTGCCGATGAATCCATAGAAATAAAAGGCTGGATCAAAACCAGACGGGATGCAAAGGGTTTATCATTTCTAGCAATTAATGACGGATCATGTCTCGCCGATCTGCAGATTGTGGCAGATGATACACTCAGGAACTACACCTCAGAGGTAAAAAAACTTACAACAGGTTGCTCCGTTCGTGTTGTCGGCAAGCTGGTTCAATCGCCAGCCAAGGGACAAAAGGTCGAATTGATAGCCTCAGAAATCATGGTGTTTGGCTGGGCTCATCCCGAGTCTTATCCCCTGCAAAAAAAACGTCATTCATTTGAGTTTCTCAGAGCCATAGCCCATTTACGACCTCGTACCAACAGCCTGGGGGCGGTTGCCAGAATACGAAGTTCCCTCTCATTTGCAGTTCACTCCTTTTTCCAGGAGCACAATTTCTTTCATATTCATACACCGATAATCACTACCAGTGACTGCGAAGGTGCCGGTGAGATGTTTACAGTCACATCACTTGACCTTGAAAATTTGCCTAAAGAAAACGGTAAAATTAACTTTAAGGAAGATTTTTTCGGACAAGCAGCCAACCTTACAGTAAGCGGTCAGCTTGAGGCTGAAGCATACGCCTTGGCTTTAGGAAATGTTTATACATTCGGCCCTACTTTCAGAGCAGAAAACTCCAATACCAGCAGACATCTTGCTGAATTCTGGATGGTAGAACCGGAAATGGCTTTCTGCGACTTGAAACAGGATGTGGATGTTGCGGAATCATTTTTGAAATATCTGATCCGCTATGGGCTCGAGCATTGTCGGCCCGATTTGGAACTATTCAACCGCTTTATCGAACCCAACCTCATTGCCAAACTTGAAAATATCCTTGAACATGATTTCATGAGAATCACATATACTGAAGCAATAGAACAGCTTGAATCTTCCGGTCGAAATTTTGAATTCCCCGTCTCCTGGGGTACAGATCTGCAATCTGAGCATGAACGCTATCTCACCGAAGATGTCTTCAAACGGCCGGTAGTAGTGACTGATTTCCCAAAAACTATAAAACCTTTTTATATGCGGCGGAATAATGATGACAGAACCGTTGCTGCCATGGATATTCTGGTACCTGGAATTGGCGAAATTATCGGCGGAAGCCAGAGAGAGGAAAGGTATGATATATTGGCCGATAACATGAGGAAAATGGATATCGACACTGATGAATATGGATGGTATTTAGATCTCAGGCGGTTTGGTTCGGTCGTCCATGCCGGGTTCGGCCTGGGTTTCGAAAGATTGATTCAGTTTATCAGCGGCATGACCAATATCAGAGACGTCATCCCTTTTCCCAGAACCCCGGGCTCAGCCGCCTTTTAAAATGTTACCCCTGATTCAATAAGTTGAATCGTTCCCAGAAATCTGGAAATGACTTTGCCACACAATTTTCCCCTTTTATTACGACTCCGGGGATAACAAGGCCGGCCACCGCAAAACTCATGGCAATTCGATGATCATTATAGGTTTCAATTTCAGCACCATGCAAAGCAGAAATGTCCGGACCCATTCCTTCAATTATCAGACTGTCTGATAATTCTTCAACCCTGGCCCCGAATTTGGCCAATTCAACAGCCACGACATGCAACCGGTCACATTCCTTGATGCGCAGATGAGCAATATTTCTAATTACCGTTCGCCCATGAGCGAAGGTAGCAACAATAGCAAGAGTAGGGACAACATCCGGCATGTCCCCCATATCTACTTCAATGCCGTGCAATTCTTTTGTCCCGACCACGGTAATCCCTTTTCCTGTTTGTTCAACCTGACACCCCATACGAGCCAGTAAACCGACAAAAGCTGTATCCCCTTGCAGCGATGGTGCCGGTACATTAGCCACCGTAACCCTGCCACCGGTGACTGCAGCTGCTGCCCAAAAGTAGGATGCATTAGAGGCATCCCCTTCAATTGGATATTTTATCCCGGTATAATGTCCATGGGGAATGCCAAAGCTTGTAAAAGTATCATTTGCAGCAATTCTTACACCAAAGTCTGCCATTACCTCCATGGTCATCATCACATAGGGTTTGGAAAGAACCTCACCAAGAACCTCCAGCTCAGCATATTCTCTCGCATAAGGAGCCACTAGCAGCAACGAAGAAAGATACTGGCTGCTTTTACCTTCCGGTAATACGGTCTTGCCGCCTTCCAGACCACAAGCCTTTATTTCCAAAGGAGGACATCCTGTTTCTTTAATGCTGTGTATATCGACCCCCCATCCGGTAAGAGCATCCATTAAAGGTTGAATAGGTCGTTCCTCCATACGGTGATCACCGGTAATTCGAAATATACCATTGCCAAGAGCGGCAACCGATGTCAGAAAACGAGTAGCTGTCCCATTATTACCAAGAAATATCTCCTGTTGCGGCTCACTAACAAGTCCACCACCGCCATTCACCAGCCAACGGTTATCATGCACATCAATTTGTATCCCCATCGCCTGCAGAGCTGATGCTGTGTATTGAGTATCTTCGCTGGCAAGCGGTCCGATGAGCTCACTTTCACCGTCAGCTAAAGCAGCTGCTATCAAAGCCCGCTGAGTAAGGCTTTTAGAGCCAGGGACTTCAATGGATACGTCTAAACCAGTAAGCGGTGTAATTTTTTTCATGAATCGTTATTGATAAAGTCAAATGAAGACGATTAGCTTTCTACCATATTTAGAATTTCAATAATTCGGTCAGATACTTGGTCCGGCAAAATAGTATCCGTGTCTATTTCATATTGAGCGCCGCCTGCATACAAAGGAGTTCTCCTATCAAGTACTTCCTCAACCTCTTCAGTGAATGTTTTTCCCTCGGTCAGAGCCGGTCGTTCAGTACCGTCGGCGATCCGGCTGATGATTACATCAATGGAAGCCTTCAACCAGAAAATAATCCCGTTTGTTTTTAATGCTTCAATATTCTCAGGCCGTTCAATGACTCCACCTCCTGTGTCAACAATAATATTGTCGCACCGTGACATTTCCACCGCCACTTCAGACTCAAGGTCGCGAAACTTTACCCAACCATATTTTTCAACAAATTGGGGAATTGACATTCCAGCCTTTTTAATTATTTCCGCGTCCATACTAATGTTTTTTCTATTGAGCTTTTGGGCCAATGAATCCCCGACCACGCTTTTTCCCGTTCCGCGGTACCCTATAAGTACTATATTCATAA
>CAMYJP010000318.1 GCA_947258675.1 uncultured Desulfobulbaceae bacterium
TCATACGGTGGGCCCTATCTGGCGCGGTGGATCTTATAACGAAGAACAACTGCTGACAAACTGTTATCGTAATAGTATGCAACTTGCCTCCGAGTTGAAATTGGCAAATATCGCCTTTCCAGCTATAAGCACCGGGGCTTATGGATTTCCCATAGAGCTGGCCTGTCGGATAGCTGTGCGCGAAGTCCGCTTGTTTCTTGAAAACCAACCCAACCCCATGCAGGTCTATTTTGTCTGTTTTTCAGATGGTGACCTGAAGGTTTACCAGACTGCCCTGCAGGAAATTTCAATCTGATTCCAAATAGTTGCAGATTTTTTAAAGGTTTGCATTATATGTAACAAGGCAATCGTAATTTTTGCCTTGCTGAGGATCCCCTTGCATCTATTGTCTGAAACATCTAAGTTTATCCCCGTTTGCCGGCTTCGAGGATACCTCTGGAGCTTCAAACCTCAAAAGCTCTAAGAAAGTGCTCATGAACTATCCTGATTACCCATTTACTCCTCGTCAAATCAAGCTTAACGGCCATGAACTGTCCTATCTGGATGAAGGACAGGGCCCGGTGGTTGTCATGCTGCACGGCAATCCCACCTGGTCGTATTATTACCGCAATCTTGTGCTGTTGTTGCGGGACAGGTTCAGGATAATTGCTCCGGACCATATGGGCTGCGGCTTGTCGTCCAAGCCCAGGAACTATCCGTATCAACTGGATACACATATACGGAATGTGGAGCAGCTTCTCACCTCACTGGAAATAAAAAAATTTTCCCTGATTGTGCATGATTGGGGAGGTGCAATCGGCATGGGGGTTGCCGCCAACCGTGCTCAGGATATTGAAACACTGGTGATTTTGAACACCGCGGCTTTTCGCTCCCACCGTATTCCTCTGCGGATTCGAATATGCAGAACTCCATTTTTAGGCGATTTTCTCGTCCGCGGTTTGAACGGCTTTGCCAAAGCAGCCCTGGTCATGGCGGTCAGCAAACCTCTGGAATCCGACATTGCAGGAGGATATCTGGCTCCATACAATTCCTGGAAAAATCGTATCGGTGTATTGCGGTTCGTGCAGGACATTCCCTTATCAGAGCGCGATATATCGTACCAGACCCTGATGTCGATTGAGAATAGTCTTTTCCGGTTCAAGAAAACACCCATGCTTCTCCTCTGGGGCGGCAGAGATTTTTGTTTTACCACACATTTTTATGAACAATGGCTCCAACGCTTTCCTGAGGCAGAACCACATTTTTTCAAGGAGGCCGGTCATTATGTTTTGGAAGACGCCTTTGAGCAGATTGCTCCAATCCTGGTCGCATTTTATGAAAAGAACCTACGCAAAATTGCAAACTGATGGAATTTTGTGTTAATTGTCTGATTGAACAACGTAAAATTAAACATAGCAAAAACATGTGTTGATGGAGAGTTTTAATATAGAACCCAGTATTCAGGAATCAGAATCCAAAATAAGTCAACAAAATCAGTTATTATCAGCTAACAGTAACAGCTGATGATTGACATTGAATACTGAATACTGGCTCCTGACTTCTCAGGCCAGGAACCAACCAGGATCACAATTTATAAAAATAGCACTCAATCAAAAAAGATGAGCCAAGCCGGAAAGTTGAGTTACAATATTGCCCAGACCTTACAGGAAATGGCCGGTCGTATCCCGGACAATACTGCCGTTATTGTCCCGACCTCATCGGGTTATCGAAAATACTCCTTCCTGGAGCTGAACTTTATAACAAATGGTTTTGCACGCTATCTTCTGGAAAAAAAGATTAGCAAGGGCGACCGGGTTATGCTCATGGTTAAACCTTCCGTTGAATTTATTGCCCTTACATTTGCTCTGTTCAAACTTGGAGCCGTTATTATCCTTATTGATCCCGGCATGGGATATAAAAACCTGCTGAAGTGCATTACCAGGGCAACACCTTCCGTTTTTATCGGGATCCCAAAGGCATACCTGTTCAAACAATTATTTTCAAAGAGTTTCAAAACCGTCCGGACCAGTGTGTGCATAGGAAACCCACTTGGTCTGTTCGGAAAAAAAATAAATGCTGAATCAATGATAGACTATGTAAAAGGTGCACTCGAACCGTATCCCACCGAGGCTGCATCGGCCACTGATCCGGCCGCAGTTCTGTTTACTACAGGCAGTACCGGGCCACCCAAAGGGGTTTGTTATGATCATGGAACGTTTCATGCTCAACTAGAACTAATTCAACAGGTTTACGGAATCACACCTGAGGATATCGATCAACCGGCCTTCCCGCTTTTTGCACTGTTCTCCACCGCTCTTGGAGCTTGCGCCGTAATCCCTGATATGGACCAGTCCCGTCCTGCCAGGGTCAATCCCCAGCGGTTCATCAGTACCATCCTTGATCATAATGTTACGTACAGCTTCGGCTCACCGGCGATCTGGAATGTTGTCAGTCGTTACTGTCTCAAAAACCGGCTGAAACTTCCGTCATTGAAGAAGATACTTATGGCAGGGGCTCCGGTTCCGGGTGACCTGATCGAGCGAGTACAACAAGTTCTGTCACCTGAGGCTGACATCCATACACCTTATGGAGCTACCGAGAGCCTGCCCATCACCTCTATCACCGGCAAAGAAATTCTGAGCGATACCTGGCCCCAAACCAGAAAAGGGCAGGGTACCTGTGTCGGACGGCCACTACCAGGTATCACCATAAATATTATACCGATAACAGATGAAAAAATTCAGACCTGGACACAGGAGCTGGTGCTGCCGCCGGGCCGCATCGGCGAGATAGTCGTTAAAGGACCGGTGGTAACCAAGGCTTACGATCACAATGAGCAGGAAACCAGATATGCGAAGATATCTGATGAAAACGGAATCTACCACCGGATGGGAGACGTGGGGTATTTTGATGCACAAGGACGGCTCTGGTTCTGCGGCCGTAAAGGCCACAGGGTCACCACCAATAAACAAACCATGTACACCATACCCTGTGAGGCTATTGTGAATGAGCACCCGGCAATATTCCGTACCGCTCTGGTAGGAGTTGGACCTCAAAACCAACAGACACCTGTCCTCATTATTGAGCCTCACCAGGGGATCAAAGATTGCGACAAGCTCCTCTCAGAAGTGAGACAGTTGGCTATAAACAATGAACTCACAGAGGATATCCAACATTTTCTCATTCACCGACGCTTTCCTGTGGATATCAGGCACAATGCCAAAATTTTCAGAGAAAAGCTGGCCGTCTGGGCAGCAGAAAAATTGAATCTTCAATTATCAATCAACAATAAGCAATCATG
>CAMYJP010000319.1 GCA_947258675.1 uncultured Desulfobulbaceae bacterium
GCGCGAATCGTAACTGATGCCAATCCATAGGTTTCTGAGGTTTTGGGCCATTTTCTGGAACAGTTTTAGGTTTGTCTCGACCTACCCGCAGTACCCTTGATTTAACAGTAATAAAGTCTTTCTCATTTATACCTTGATAGTTTGATGCGCCTTTGGGCGGCTTAATTTCCGACAGTTGAACAATTTCTGGTTTACCAACAGGATTTGATTTTATTTGTTCAACATCTTTTAAGTGTTCGGGTTTAGATTGAATCTGGATGTCAGTAATTGCGTGCTTCAGTGTATACAAATTTATTTCAGCACTAGGTCCAGTATTAACAATTCGAGTACCACAGCCAACTGCAAGCAATGTGATGCAAACCAAGACTAGGCGTGTAACCATATTGTTTAACATAATATTCTCCTTTCCTGAATTATTATGTAATGTAAACATCTCTGATGCTCAACCAATATGATGTTTCAAGTAAAAATCGAATTGCAAATCTCAGACTAAACTAATCCCAAAGAGCCATGCGGTCGAGCATTCAAGAGCATGTTGTTGTTAGATGATACTTTCATATACGCTTATTCTAAGTCATTGGATATTTGCAATTATTTGCTCTGATTTTCTTTCAAGACCAGGTTTATTAACAGATCTTCATATTTTTCTTTTTCTTCCATCATCGGCATGTGGGCCGAGTTTTCAAAAATGATGAGTTTCTTACCCTTAACAGCATCCAGGCCGTCATAAAATTCCTTAACAAGAAGTGTGGGAGTTGCCATATCATACTTACCCTCAAAGAAATATATGGGCACCTTTATAGATTGGATCTCTTTTGTGATATCGATATCGTTGATCTCATCCCACATTGCGCTTACAGAAAAGAACAGCCCTTTCATCATTAAGCTGTTTAGCCCATCTGATATTGAATATTCAGGTGAAGTAAAAAAGCTCAACAGAAGGCCGCCTATCTTCTTAACACTGTTATCATGTATCACTCCTCCAAACCGGAAAACATAATTCTGCATCTCGTATAACTTTTCCGGAGTTTCATACGGCGGAGGGCCTATTGCCTTTATGGCATTCTGGATCTTTACTTCTCCGGATCTCTCTGCTTCATCTGTTATAAAATCATATGCCAACCTGATCTGCTCATGATCGTGAATGATCTGCCCAGTTCCCACGTAAGCATGTAGCTTTTCCGGGTATCTATGTGCAGTTTTAATCCCTGTTACCGTCCCGGACGAATGTGCGACAAGAAATACCTTTTGAACGTTAAATCTGTTCCGTATATAATCAATTAACTCATTGCAATCTTCAACAAACCTGTCCATGGTCATTGAACTCACTGGAATATCACTGTCATATGATTTACCCGCTCCCCGCTGGTCCCAATGGACGACCGTATAATGTTTGATCAATTCAGCATCCAGATGACGTGAACTCGGCATGCCCGGTGCCGATGCGCCGGGGCCGCCATGCAAAAATATCATAATCGGATTACTCTTATCCTCACCTCTGAGAAATATCCATTGTTTTAAACTACCCAGAGTAATCTCTTCCAATGAACTTATGCCATTCGGGGTTTTAATTTCAGTGGAATATTTCAGATAGGTTCTGTAAGCTTGTAAACTGAAAAAAACAATAAATATAAATCCCGCTAAAATAGCGACTAGCCATTTAACAATCTGTGAGAATCTTCTCATGTCATTTCTTTGCTTTTATTTGATTTATATTCATATCTTAGTGTTCTGCCAGCAAAGCCCTCACGTTCTTTACGACTGTTGAAGTGGATTAACAGCCTTCGCCCTATTAAATGGACACGAAGGGATACGGCACCGTTTGCAGAAATACAGAAATTGACCTGCGTACCACATGGTTCCAAAAATAATGAATCCTGCTAACGCCATATGGTAATTCCTCAACCAGTATATTGGGAAAAAAGTTATTAAAATAAAAACTGAAAGAAAAAGTATCTTCTCATTACGGCTGAAAGGGGTATTCTTTTTTTCTTTTATTAATTTCTTTGAAATTGCTGGAGGCAGCTGCAAGCATGAACTATATTCATGTAAATGAGGGCATCTTGGGCAGTTCAAATGTCTCTGTACAACTCCTAGGATTCCGTATACTACAATGAACAGATAAAGAATTGCCCACATCCGGTTTTGTAAAACGATGCCGATGAATCCAGAAATCCACCAGCTGTGAAAGGTTGCTTGCGCATAAATCTGTTCGCCAAGGCTGAAGGCGCATGCTAAAGAAGAGTATTTTTTGTTCTTATTCATATTTATTTTTGAGTTAACAATTATTAAACGTCAGTCCTGTTAGATATGGAAATATATTCCAAGGAACTTTCTCTTGCAACAAATACCAGCACTCTATGCAAAACAATAAAACTAAAAAAATTGAACGTCCTGTTTACCCATTTAATACCATGATAGACGTCAGCCGTCAATCTCTGTAACACTGTCATAATTATTGATTTACAGCTGAAATATTCAGTGAAGATACGATGCCTGCGATTGAAGACAATTAGATAGTAGATTCAAAATTGAAGCAATTCCCAGAAACAAGATTATAGACTAAAAGCTGCAATACTGATTTTAATTCTATCAGTGATGGTTTCAGACGACAATTTTCGAATTGTGATCCTGTCAGACTGGACAGTTCTATCCGCTTTAAAATTGCATTGAGAGTAAATTTAATTATGAGTCTTTTACCGGCAAAGCTTCAAAGTGGGAGAGGTGACAAGGTCGCTGACTGTATCTATAAATCCACAACGTTTGTAAAATGAAATTATGAGGATTACGGTATGAATTGAATTTAGTAATTGTGTAACATATTATCTCTAGTGACAGTTAGGGTTGATCTTATTTTTGTGAGCCTTTTCCAGTTCAGTTGCTGAACATGAATCCAGGGAGGTAATGAAGTAATGGAAAAATCAAAGTGCAAAATTAAGGAAGATCTATTTAATTAAATATTTTTAAACCACAATTTTGATCTTTACTATTAATGGTTATGAGACTATGACTGAGCAAAAAAAGACTTTTGTCAGCACCCGGCTCCTTTTCATGGCCCTGAAAAAACTGCGGGAGGCCTTTACCGACCTGCTTCCCATTATCCTGGTCATTGCTTTCTTCCAGCTTGTGGTGCTCAGGCAGCCTTTACCCCATATGGGCGATCTCTTTTTGGGCTCACTGCTGGTGGTGGCCGGACTTGGAATGTTTATACAGGGACTGGAAATGGGCCTGTTTCCCATCGGCGATGCAATGGCCCGTGCCCTTGCCCGCAAAGGC
>CAMYJP010000320.1 GCA_947258675.1 uncultured Desulfobulbaceae bacterium
AAGGGGTGGGTTCCTCAAAAACTGCAGAAATATTACCACAAAATACAGTAAAATACCATGAAATTACAGTTATTTATGCTTTTCCTACAGACTCAACGATACGGCTCAGGGGCTGGCAGCGCGACAGTGCTGGCAGTCCCTTGCAGCCGCTGGTTGTGCAATTTATTCCTCAAGAACAGACAAAGCCTGTTCTCCTTGTCGCATTAGCCTATTGAGAACGTTTTGTTCAAAATGAACAGAAATGTTGCCACCAAAACGAACATATTCTCGCATAAATTTAGCTTCATCTTCGAACGCATTATAGAAGTTGTATATGATTTCAATTTTTTTTGATCCGAGTAGTGGGAGTTTGTCTAAACATTTGTTTAATAAATCTTTTTTGCATGATTTCTCAATAAATGCTGCGACTTCTTCGAATGAATATCTTTTTACATATTTCTTTTCACTATTCTCATTAAAATACGTGATTTCAGTGAGCAGTTTTTGAAGGTTCTCTAAGTTTGATTTTATTTCTAATTTCAATAATTTGTTTATACGATTCTTATTCTTACTATCTTGTATCTTGTCGTATATAATTTTACCCAAAATTCCCAAAATACATCCGATGACTAATTTGATTATTGTTTCATCCATTTGTTTGGGATCAAGATGTTATGTTTTATGCACAACGTTTAAGCTAACTTGCGCGCCACCGGAATGTCCCGCGGATAGCGCCGCCCAGCCTCTTCGCGTCAAGTTAAGCGCATGGTTAGCAATTTTGCTCATTCTCGCCAATGCTCAGGCTTGCTAAGTGCCTCAGAACATTGAATTTTACCTTTCACCTTGCCAATAACTCCAACATTCAGTTCTTGCACCATCCAAGCTCCTGCATTCTTTTCTGGTATATGATATGGGGCTTCATAGCCAAAGAGTCCCTGCAGCCTTAAAACCAAAACGTGGGTAATAATCTGGATGGCCTAGCACAAAGACTAAATTGACATCTGATTTTTTTAATTGCTGCAATCCTTCTTTGATTAGCTGGGAGCCAACTCCTTTGTTTTGTTCATTAGGAAGTACAGCTAATGGAGCGAGTATTTGGGCTGAAACGGGCTCGGTTGTTTGAGTAACCTTTACATTAATGAACATTATGTGCCCGATAATTTTTTCATTTTCAATTGCCACCATCGACAGTAAAGGCTTTGCAGTTTTATCGTCTAGTAAGTCATTGGCAAGGTCAGCAACTACAGGACCTTCTTGTTCACCAAAAGCTTTTACGTGAATATTTCTTATTTCAGGTCTGTCTGATTCAGTAGATTTTCTAATTTCCAATGTCATGCTACTTTTCGATTGCTAACAGATATTAGGTCGAAGGTAGACTTAATGGACTATGTGGAAAGCAACATAAATCTTTCGACCCTTTCAATTTATAGTTTGAAATCCATTGCCCTTACAGGGCCTGACATTATGCTCCATCTTGAAGCACCGGCCTTGCTTGAGTTCCTAATATAAATGCTATTGAAGATCTGGCATTCGCTAATAGTTGTTTCAAATCTAGGCTGTTACAGCATAATGAGCAGATATACTTTCCCTTGTCAAGGACTAACGACTAAACAGCGCTAAAACTGATTTTCATTAAGGTCCTTAAGGCTCCAATTTAATCAAAATGTATTTACCGTATCGAAGGTGTTATGTGGAAAGCAGACTTAATGGATTATGTGGAATGCTTACTTAATGGAAAATACGGAATCCTGACTTAATGGATTATGTGGAAAGCCTGCTTAATAGATTGTTCGCCGAAATAATATGAACATACAATTGTCATTTCTTGACTCCATTCATTTCGGAATGACGGGTGAACAAAACGTTTCAGTGGATCGAAAGGTGCGCAGGGCTGTTAAGTCTTGCGCCCTTTGTGTTTCTGGTATTTGTTGCATCCGTCCGCTCCCTTCCGCCCACTGAACTTTCCGCAATGCACAAATGTTTTGTTATTGTTTGGAAATAACATAAAAATGTACATTTAATATTGACATTGCTATTTACATTGTGCTTATTTTGTATTGTCATGAGCTTTACTCAGATTATAGGGGGGACAATATATGGGCATGAATGCAGAATTTTGGCAGAAATATAAAACGATTGTCGCAGGGCAGATAGATTCTCCAAAGGCTATTGATTGGTATTTACGCTGGGCAAAAAAATATGAAGGTGTCTTACCTGAGAAACCATTAATCCAGAGAACTCAAGAGGATGTGCAAGCCTATATTGAACTGTTGCCAAAGCAAAACAGTTATGAAGATTGGCAACTAAAACAGGCCAACGATGCATTCCGGATTCTCTTTGCAGAATATCTTGATTTGCCTTGGGCACGTCCTTGGCCGATATATGTAAACAATCCAAGCAGTGGTCCGAACAGTGTTAAGAACTTTGCATTATGCATATAAGACTGAGAAAACCTATTTGGAATGGGCCTGCAGGTTTATTCATTTCCACGGTTTGAAAGATCCTGCAAGCTTAGCGGAAAAAGATGTAAAAAATTATCTTGAATACCTTGCCACGGAGCGTAAGGTAGGCGCCGGCACACAACGGTTGGCTTTGAATGCCATTGTTTTTTTATTTGGAAAAGTCCTGGAAAGGCCATTGGGTGAAATCGGCCCTTACGAAAAATCTAAACGACCCAGGCGGTTGCCGATAGTATTTACAATTGCAGAAGTCAATCAGGTTCTTGATGCGATAGAAGGTAACTTCAGGTTGATGGTCAGTTTGTTGTATGGCAGTGGTCTGAGGCTTATGGAATGTGTGCGGCTCCGGGTCAAGGATGTGGATTTTTCCAGACAGCAGTTGTTGGTTAGAGGAAAAGGAGATAAGGATAGAATAACCGTTTTGCCGTTACGATTTCAAGGTCCTCTGAAAGAGCATTTAGTAAGGGTTAAAGAGCTGCATAATCAGGATCTGCATGATGGATTTGGTGAAGTATATCTAGATTCGGCCCTTAATAGAAAATATGTCAATGCCGCTAAAGAATGGGGCTGGCAATTTGTTTTTCCTGCAAGCAAACTTTCAGTTGACCCGAGGTGCGGCAAGGTGCGGCGCCACCATATACATGAGAGTTCACTCCAGAAGGCTGTCAAGGCTGCGATTCGTAACGTCGGTTTGACCAGACAGGCAAGTTGTCACTCATTGCGACATTCTTTTGCCACTCATCTTCTGGAAGCAGGCTATGATATCCGCACTGTGCAGGAATTGCTAGGCCATAAGGATGTATCCACCACCATGATCTATACTCATGTTCTGAATCGGCCGGGCATAGCGGTTAAGAGCCCGGCTGACTTTTAGCCCGAATAGATTAAGACAAGATATCACTGGTAAAGTTGCTTCCTGTGTAATATTATTGCCCGGATCAACCATTCAACCAGATTTCTCAAAGAGTATATTACCTATGTCCACACCTGAAGCATCAAAACCCGTTCAGAATTTTATTCGTACCATACTTGATGAAGATATCAAGAATGGCAAAAACCAGGGGCAGGTTATAACCCGCTTTCCCCCCGAACCCAATGGATACCTGCATATCGGCCATGCCAAGTCCATCTGCTTAAATTTTGGGTTGGCAAGAGATTATAGCGGCCGCTGCCATCTGCGTTTTGATGACACCAATCCCATAAAGGAAGAGCAGGAATATATTGATTCAATCATGGCCGACGTTAAATGGCTTGGTTTTGACTGGGATGACCATCTTTATTATGCCTCTGATTATTTTGAGAAACTGCATGATTATGCAGTGGAGCTTATTAAGGCCGGTAAGGCTTATGTCTGCAGTTTAAGCGGAGACGAGATCCGGGAGTATCGCGGTACTCTCACCGAGCCTGGTCGTGAGAGTCCATATCGAAAACGGTCCGTTGAAGAAAATCTTGATCTGTTTGCAAGGATGCGGGTTGGTGAATTTGAGGATGGCGCCCATGTATTAAGGGCAAAGATAGATATGAGTTCGGGCAATATTAATATGCGGGATCCGATCATGTACCGTATTCTGCATGCCTCTCATCATCGCACCGGTGATACATGGTGTATGTATCCCACCTATGATTGGGCCCATGGCCAGTCCGATGCTATCGAATCCATTACTCATTCCATATGTACGCTGGAATTTGAAGATCACCGGCCTCTCTATAACTGGTATGTCGAGGCGATAGGGTTTGAACGCCAGCCGCAGCAGATTGAATTTGCCCGTCTCAACCTGTCATACACCCTGGTGAGTAAAAGAAAATTGCTGAAACTGGTGAATGAAGGACATGTTGCCGGGTGGGATGACCCGCGCATGCCGACTATTTCCGGTATCCGTCGAAGAGGGTATACTCCTTCTTCACTTCGGACCTTCTGTGACCGTATCGGCGTGGCGAAGCGTGATTCCATGGTGGATTATGCCTTGCTGGAATATTGCCTGCGGGAAGAATTAAATAAAAATGCACCAAGGGTAATGGGAGTGCTTCGTCCATTAAAGGTCGTTATAGAGAATTATCCTGAAGATCAGGTAGAGGAAATGGAGGCGGTGAATAACCCTGAAGATCCTGCTGCTGGTACAAGAATGGTACCTTTCTCCCGGGTTTTGTACATCGAGCGCGATGATTTTATGGAAGATCCACCCAAGAAGTTTTTCCGGCTGGCGCCTGGTCGGGAAGTTCGTCTGCGGTATGGCTTTTTTATTAAATGTGTTGATGTTGTGAAGGATGAGCAGACCGGGGAAATAACTGAGCTGCGTTGTACCTATGATCCTGCCACCCGCGGCGGTTCTGCTCCTGATAACAGAAAAGTCAAAGCAACACTGCACTGGGTCTCTGCAGCAAAAGCGGTTGATGCTGAAGTTCGTCTCTATGACCATCTTTTTACCGTGGAAAACCCGGCAGCAGTAAAAGATGATGAATTCGAATCAATACTCAATCCGAATTCTCTGGAAACACTTTCAAACTGCAAACTGGAACTGAGCCTGGCTGGGGCCGAACCAGGAAAAATGTACCAGTTTGAAAGGCTTGGGTATTTCTGTGTTGACTCTGTTGATTCAACCAAAGATGGATTGGTTTTTAACAAAACCGTCGGGCTGCGAGATAACTGGGCAAAGATCCAGAAGGCCCGGAAAAAGTAAATAAATTATTCAGGAGCGTATCATGCGTATCCTGTACAGGTTGGCATTCATAACTGCTGTTCTTGTTTTGTTGCCTCTCACCGGCGTATTGCTGACAGGAGGCGAAGTCAGTCTGTATCTTGAATTCCCTCCATTAACCCGATATGTGCAGCATGCACCTTTTTCCTGGCCAGTATTTCTTCTACTGGCCTCATTTACCGCTGCTGTATGTTTGCCGTTTATAAAAACATCCTTAAAAGTTTCAACAAGCAGACGGTCTGAAACAGCACCAGGGGGTAAATATCCACTCTGGGGTTTAGCCGGTGTTATATTGACCGTTGTTTCCTGGATCTTGGCCTGGAACCGGTTCCCCTGGTTTACTGCATTGCAACCCTATACATTTTTCCCGATATGGCTTGGTTATATTATTTTAACTAACAGTATAACTCAATACCGTATCGGCCGCTGCCTGCTTAGAAATGAAACCAGATTCTTTTTTATTCTTTTCCCTGTTTCTGCACTGTTCTGGTGGTTTTTTGAATAT
>CAMYJP010000321.1 GCA_947258675.1 uncultured Desulfobulbaceae bacterium
AGAAGAAGATTCAATCAACAGCTGATACTGTTTACGATATTGTCCTGCAGTACCAGGGGACAATCACATCGGAACATGGCATGGGACGCCTTCGGGCTCCTTTCTTGAAAAAAGAGTGGGGGCAGGAGATTTATGACTATATGAAAAAGGTAAAGTCTATGTTTGATCCTGATAACATGTTTAATCCTGCTGCAATGTTCAACACTGCTGCCATCACTGACAACTTACGCAAGGACTTATGGTAATCCGATAATGCACAGAAAAGGGAACATGCCATGAATACGGAAGAGAGTTTCTATTGGGAGCAGCATCCCAAGATAGAGATCGTGTTTAATGAAATGCTTGAAAAATTTAAAAGGGAGAACAGCGATATTCTTGCTTTGGCAATAAAAATGGAAAAATCGACCAGCACAACCATGCTGAGTTGGGCGGACCATATTGTATTATATTATTCAAAAGCGATAGAGAAGAAACTGACCGAATTAGGGTTTTTCAAAGAGAACGATTCGGAGTTTAAAGTTTATGTACATTCCGGTGTCAATTTACCAGCGGTCCTTCTGGTGGAGAGTTCTAGCAATTTGAAAACCGGTTTGGCCCTCAAGGTGGAGAGCGTTTCAAAATTTTTGCAATTAAACGGATTTACAGCAGAAATTGAAGGGAAACCCTTCGGTTCATACCGCAGGTCCTGCATTTCCACTCAAAAGAACACTTCCCTGTATATTGTAGAAAGGAGAGGGAGTAGAACGTATATTCCTGATTATCCAACAGACAAGCAGCGAGATGATTATCTGGCAGGTGTTGAGTTATGGAGGAGAATTCCACGAACTTTCACTGATGAAGACAAAGCCCTCAATGTTATTATACAGGTTTCCGACACTCTGGTCGCAAAAGTCGGCAGGGATATGGCCGCTCATATTGTCTGTCTTGGCGAACGAGAGTATTGGCTGTCGAAAAATTATGCCGGCAGAATTCAGAAGATGCGTCAGGATGTTCTGGGATTGGGTTGGGCTAATCATGATCACCATACATTCAGAAGTTCCAGGAAAAATTTTACAAAGGTTGTCGAGTTTTTTGCAAAATTGGGTTTTAAAAAGCGGGAACATTTTTATGCGGGAGAACAGGCAGGATGGGGTGCACAGGTCATGGAGAACGTCAACGCCGGCCTTGCCTTGTTTTTAGATGTTGATCTGGCCCCGGATGAAGTTGCTGTGGACTTTGCAAGCCAAGAATTGCGAGAGAAAGATGAACTTGGCACCGTAGGACTCTGGTGCGCCCTGCCTGGAGATTCGATCCTGAATGCAGGTATGCATCATCTGGCGGCAAATTTTATTTTTGATCGACTTACCAAGGATATCAAGGAATTCGGTGTCGAGTTCATGGCACCGTTCAGTGACTTCGATTATCTCAAGCAGGCTTTCAGTAAGGGAGAAAACTGGCAGGTTAATCCTGCTAAAGTTTCTGAGTTATTAGTTCGAAAGGCAATCGATAACCGGAAAGCTGAATCCTTTCTGGAAAACGGGGCCATCGGCAGCCACCTGGAAAACATTCAGCGTAGGAAAGGGTATAAAGGATTCAACAAGAAAAACGTCAGTGCCATAATAAAAGAAACCGATCCCCGAACGTATGAGTAATCTGAATTAAGAAAATTTTGCCACGAAAACCACGAAAAATTAGAAAAATAGAATAACATTATTAGTAATGTAGATTAAATTATTGTCTAAATTTATTGTTTAAAATGTAGAAAATTAACGCTGAATATCGTTTTTAAAATTGTGCTACCACAAACCTGTTCTCGATTAACAATATTTTATTAAACCACGAGGTAAGCGCAGACTCCGAGCTCACGAAGTACACGAAGAATAAATATGAGATTTTTTTTATTTCGTCTTCGTGATTTTCGTGGTTTTCGTGGCTATAAATAAAAAGGTGTTTACATGATAGAAAACGTCATAATAATGGGGGCCGCCGGCCGGGATTTTCACAATTTCAATGTTTATTTCAGAAACAATCCGCGCTATCGGGTCGCAGCTTTCACAGCCGCCCAGATTCCGGACATCGATGGTCGTTGCTATCCGCCCGAGCTTGCAGGGGAGGCCTATCCTGCCGGAATTCCAATTTTTCCCGAAGAAGATCTGGCCTCTCTCATTCGATACCATAAGGTGGATTTGGTGGCCTTTTCATACAGTGATGTGCCCCATGTCGATGTTATGCATAAAGCTGCCATTGCCATGGCAAACGGGGCGGATTTTATACTGCTTGCGGCAACCTATACCATGCTGCGTTCCGTTAAAAAAGTAATCGCGGTGTGTGCCGTGCGGACGGGCTGTGGAAAATCACCTACCACCAGGAAGGTTTGCGAAATTATAAACAAGATGGATAAAAAACCAGTAGTGGTCAGGCACCCCATGCCCTATGGTGACCTGAGGAAACAGGAAGTGCAGCGGTTCTCCTCCTTTGCTGACTTTGAAACCCAGCAGTGTACCATAGAGGAAAGGGAAGAGTATGAACCTCTGGTTGAGATGGGAATAGTTGTCTATGCCGGAATTGATTATGAAAAAATTTTACGCCGCGCTGAGCAGGAAGGCGATATCATTATCTGGGACGGGGGCAATAATGATACTCCTTTTTTCACCCCTGATATCCATATCACACTTTTTGATCCCCACCGCGTCGGCCATGAGTTGATTTACTACCCGGGCGAGACCAATATGCTGATGGCTGATATTGCCATAATTAACAAGGTTGATACAGCAGAACAGGCTGATATTGAAAAAGTCAGGGCAAATATTGCCCAACACGCGCCAGATGCAATGATCATTAACGCCATGTCCCCTGTACTGGTGAGCAAACCGGAAATGATTAAAGGAAAGAAGGTTTTGATAGTTGAAGATGGCCCGACCCTGACCCATGGCGGCATGCCTTTTGGCGCCGGCATGCAGGCTGCCAGAAAGTATAAGGCCGCGGATTGTATCGATCCGCGCCCCTTTGCAGTGGGCAGTATCAAAGAGGTTTTTGAAAAATATTTACACATCGGTAACGTTTTGCCGGCCATGGGCTATAATGAGCAACAGATCCGGGATTTAGAGAATACCATCAACGATACCGATTGTGCTCTGGTTTTACTTGCTACTCCCATTCATCTTCCGCGTCTGCTGAGTATCAATAAGCCGACTCTATGGGTCCGTTATGAATATCAGGATTCTGGCTCGCCGATTCTGGAAGATGTTCTCATGCAACGCTTAAAATAAAAATCGAT
>CAMYJP010000322.1 GCA_947258675.1 uncultured Desulfobulbaceae bacterium
TATCATCTCTTCGAAATCTTTATCGGTAGTAACTAAAATTCTATTTTCTTTTACAGCCCACGACAATATTGCTTTATCGGGCATCCGCGGGTCTTCTTGAATTACTTCAGCTATATCATGGCCCGATTCCTTTAAATATCTTGAAACAGAGCCAGCAACATTTACGTCAAGTAGGAATTTCATATCTATCAGTATCAGGCTGCCGGTCTATCAAAGATCTGTTCGCGCGCAACCATTTGATGCGCATAACAAAGAGTGGCACGTATATCTTCGGATTCTAAAACCGGATAATCTTCGAGAATTTCATTTTCAGTGGATCCTTTCGCCAAGAGTTCCAGGATCAATTCAACAGATATACGCATACCCCTAATGATAGGTTTGCCATTAAGGATTTGATTGTCAAAGGTTATTCTGTTCAGTAAATTTTTCATTTTGTCCTCACTGTGGTCAAAATTTTATAAAGAATATCCTACGCATCAATTGTAGTCAACCTTGATTAGTTGACATACAAATCTGAGTTGAAACAGGTTGAGCGATTGTGAACAGTAAAAATGCTAAAAGTACAGCCAATTATAATGTGTAAAAAGGCATTTTCTGCAGAATTATTTCTGGCTGATCAAGCCAACCCGGCTATTTGTCAGGGCGAGAGGATTTAAACCTCCGACCCCTTGATCCCAACCCCATTCAATCCCACCGTTGAATCATCCTACTATATAAACAATTGAAATCATAGAGTATATTTCCTTCAACCCGGCTTTCAATCTATTTTTTGCACATATTGTGCATGTTGCTGAAATCATCGCATGCACTGCGTGCAAAAGGATAAAAAAGCTCCAAAAAAAATCTGATCGGCCCACAAATTAAAAATAGACTATTCATCAAGGTTCATATTCAATACTTGCAGGGCTTGAAATATGGGGCAGTAAGGAGAGTGTAGTGTTAAAAAAAATTGGCGTAGATCAAAATAGAAAGGCAAAGTAAAAAAAGTTCCCCTCTGATTTTAAGTTTGAGCCTTCATATCAGGGGCTTATGAATTTGACATCCCAGTTTGGGCTGTCAAACAGAGGCAGCACTAGATACATGCCCATGATTATCAGCGAACAGAGTGTGGCGATGATTTCCGATATTCTTAACAGCAAATGGGCAATTCGGCACTTGGAGAGCAAACGTGCCTGAAATTTACATAGAGACCCGTATCCAGAATTGACAATCTCTGTCTTCCGAATACCACGATATGGAGTTTTACTGAAGGAGGCGCAATTTCTTTTTGATTTTATATCTACCGATTTATATTTCTGATGATTCCCAAAAATTCAACCTGCAGGTCGTTTGCCAATTTTTGCACCACGGACTTTCCCCACGATCTATCAGTCTGGCGCTCGACAATCATCCGTCCGATATCCCATTAAAGCGCTATCAGCTCCTTGTTTACGGTCTTAAGTGCCTTATACTGGGCTTCCGTAATTCGCTCTTTGATGTTTTTTAGCAGTTCAGCATATTCAATTGTCTTGATTGGATTGCTCATTTTTCTTTTCCAGAAACTATTTGGCAACAGTATGGTTTTTATCTGTTACATGTAACGCTATTTCATCAACTCCCGGGCCTGGTTGATTTTCCAGTTGCCCGTTTTCCCCGAATAGTTGGGAACCTTCCAGCTGTTGAGAGCATTTTTTATGCCCGATGTCGAATCATAATCGAGTTGGAAAATTCGGATTAAATCCCGATACATGGGGATCATTTTGCTCCTGGAAACCTTCTCGCTCAATTTGGTGCGGATACGTTCCATCTGTTTGTTGATCTGAGCTAAATAAAGGGAATTATAAATTTCCCTGACCGCCAAATTAACGATTTCATCATGGGTTTGGCCGGTAAGCTTTTTAATCTTCTTAAATATATGGGCTGCTTCCGGGTATAGCCACACGGTGAGGCTTTGTCCCTTCCGCTTCTGCCGCATTTTGCGTATTCGTTCTTTCACCGGTGTTCCCATGACTATCCTCTCGTTGGTTGCTACATGTTATAGACAATATAAATTTGTTACATGTAACAGTTAAGGGAAATTAAGGTTTCTTAAAAATTTTTTTTGTGGCGGAGCAGGGGAGGGGGATTACAATATTTCTGTTGATGGCAAGGTGGTGGCCCGTAAAAATCAAATAAAAAATTGCTGGCCACCGCTTTACCCCGCCATGACAGGTTTAACGAATTTTTCCGCTTGTGCTATGCTAAAAATAGCACTATAAATCACAAAAAATTAATTATGACGGCTGTTACCACAATTGTGCGGACACTGCGCGCACAATTCAAAAAGTGGCCTCAGTAAGCCCACAATTCAAAATATGCCTAAAAAAACCAAACAAATAATCCCGGCAAAAAAAGCGCCGGAAACAGACAAGGACTATCAAAACCTGCTTGATGAGCTAAAAAGCATCATCGCCCAGGGCCAATACCAGGCTTATAAAGCAGTCGATAACATTAAAGTCCGGATCTACTGGCAGTTGGGTGAGCGCATTGTCAGAGAGGAATTGAAACATAAGAGTCGGGCAGAATATGGCCAATATCTGGTTGAAAGTTTAACTGTTGATTTAAAAATTAGAAAACGAATTTTATATCGGATAATTCAGTTTTATAGGCTTTATAAGAATGTGTCGACGCTGTCGACACAATTGAGCTGGAGCCATTATGTTGAACTAATCGAGATCGAAAATGATAAAATCAGGCTTTTTTACCAAAACAAGGCTGTCCAAAATTCCTGGGGTGTCAGAGCATTAAGATCGGAAATAAAAAATCAACTTTACGAAAACACCTCCAAGCCTGAAATTGAAGAAACTTTTAAGACGAAACTACCCGCAATCGAGCCATACGAAGCGTTTAAAGACGCCTACAATTTCAACTTCTTGGGTTTAGATGAACTCCACAAAGAAAAGGAGCTGGAAGAAAAAATCATCCTACATCTGGAAAAGGTGTTGTATGAATTTGGCGAAGATTTTGCCATATTAGGGCGTCAAGTGCCGATCAAGATAGACAATGAAACCCACCATGTTGATCTGGTTTTATACCATTGCGGTATCCCTTGTAAAATTCTGGTTGATTTGAAAGTCGGTAAGTTTTCCAGCCGGGATGTCGGCCAAATGAATAAATATATCGGGTATTATCGGCACAACAAACAATACGCTCACGAACAACCCGCCATCGGCTTGATCATCTGCCGCGAAGCCGGCCGGGAAGAGGTTATCTACGCTCTGGAC
>CAMYJP010000323.1 GCA_947258675.1 uncultured Desulfobulbaceae bacterium
AAATCATTGACTGCTATACCAACCTTGTTTGACAATAATGCTGTATCCCTCAGTTTAACGAAGACATCATCTTCGGACATTGACAGCCAGATCGTTGAAAGCACTATCAATGGGAAAAAATATATTCCAATGGAAGACCAGATTTGCTGCCTGGAAATAGAAACCATATTGGGAATAAGCAAAACTGATACGACTCCGGGAATAATTATGAAATAAGATGTACCCCAAGGATTGAAGCCATTGATATTAATACTCGCCAATACCCCCACCAACAGGAGCATAACAGGCAATAGGAATAATCTTGATCGTGAAAAAATGCGATCCCCGATCCATACCAGAAAAAAGGTTATAAGACAGAGTCCAAGACCAATTGATAATGTAAAGAACAGTCCCCCAAACAATGCTGTTTTGATATCCAGTAACAGAGGCATGACGGATTGATTGGGAATCGCCAGATACCCGCTTTCAATAATAAGCAAAAGACGCTGATACAGGTGTTGATTGGAGAAATAGACCTGCATTGTTCCAAGCACCTGGGCTGCAAGCAGACCTGCAATTATAGCTGGAAAAGCATAAAAGAATTTTTTCATTTACAGTAACCCACCAACCAATGAAAGAGTAAAAATAGCTGAATTACCAAGTACGTGAATGGTAATGGGAACCAGCAAGTTGTCTTCAACTTCATAGGCGATAGCAAAAACCACCCCGCCAACCACCTGAGGAATCGCTACTCCGGTTGACAAAAAATGGGCTGCAACGAACAGAACCGTTGTCCCCAATAAAGCAGCAAGTACTCCCCATTTTCTTAAAAACCCATAAACAATTCCTCGAAAAAATATTTCCTCAGCAATCGGCGCAATGAGTCCGCCTACAAGAAAATACAATATCAGTTCATTACCCGTTCCAGGCAAGGATGTCTGAATCAGTTGCAGAGGAGAAAGATTTGCCGCATACAAAACAGAAAAAAAGAAGACAGCTGCCAGTCCGAAAATACCGGACCAGATACAGCCCTTTTTTAATCCAATGACATAAGTCCCCTTCCCTAACCCGATATTGGAGATTCCTTTACCCCAGATGACAACAAGCAAGACCAACAAACAAATTTCAGCAATTCGTACAACACCGAGAACTATTAGAGAAGGCAAGGCAGACAGAGCAGTAATCGAAATATAAATTATTTCGGCCGCCAGAATGATACCCAGTGCAATTAAAAAAACTTTCTGATTAATATCTTTTGGCAGCATATCCTATGATTAATCGGTTTTATTCTATCCTTCAGAAATAAAACTGAAAGTTTAACTCTCTCTGTTGTTTTATCGATGTTGGTTTACGGTTTACGGAACACAGTTTACAGTTTACGGTTTACGGTTGTCGGTAAAAGAGTCATAGACAAAATTCGTATCCGCCCGATCGTGCACGTTAATTATCATTACAACCATTATCGATTTTTTTTGTTCTAATCCTAAACCAAATGTCAACTGTTAACTGTCAACCGTCAATCGCCAGCTGCCAACTGCCAACCCCCAACTGTCAACCGTCAACTGCCAACCGCCAACTATCAACCGTCAACCGCCAACCACCAACTGTCAACTGCCAACCGCCAACCGCCAACTATCAACCACCAACCGTCAACCGTCAACCGTCAACCGTAAACCGTCGACCTTTAACCTTTAACCTCGAACCTGACTTTAAATATTCTATCAATGTCCAGCAAGAAAAAAGGTGGTAAACTTTTGGAAATCATTCTTCTGAGTGGTTGTAATGGCTATATCCATCCAAATAATTTTAATAATGCGCAAAAGAGGCTTTGAATGATACGAACTGTATTTCCTAATTATAAAACCAATGTCGTTAACTTAACTATTAGTTGTTATCAATTGATTATTGATTGTTAACTTATCTAATTGAAATAAAAAAGAATTGTCAACAATCAACTGCTAATAATCAACTTCTAACGACATTATGTCTCTTAACTCAATGACATTGTTTTACGACTGGCATTTTACTCATATTTTACTGATATTTTACCTGGTATTTTAAATTCATAATGTACCTAACAAATATATGAGGATTATTCCTCTAATATCAACAAACCATGAATGTCACTTTGTGGCACTACTTGTTTATCTTGATAAAATGAGTCATGTCAACTTGCCATCCTACTAGTCCTCCAGCCTACTATCCTACGAGCTTGCCGGCTTATCAATCTCTTTTATGTTTAAAAACCCTGAAAACACAAGAACCATTCTCACCTGATAACAAATACTTATTGAACAGTATTTCTATGTAGCAATCAATTGCATTATTATATATATAACATATTGATATTTCATTACTTATATAAATTCATTTGCCTGCCACTTGTAGCATTTATTTTTATAGAAAAAATTAGCTTGATTTAATCAACTTATGCAGTATAAGTACCCGTCAATTATGGGGCAAATGACCACAGAAAAAAATAAAAAGTGTCAAATGCCCCCCTAGCCAAACAACGAGAACATTTAACATCCTGAAATAATTTATTATTTAAAGTTTTTTCTCTCTGGCATAGATTGTGCTGAACAAGCTAGTATATTTTCATAATTACTTAATTGAATGGCTCTCCGGTTACATTGAGGACAACCAGGAAATGATAAATATATAGGGGGGGGGCCCCTATTTTACCTCTTAGGCAGATACATGAACATTATTGATTATGTTCACCGGCAAACACTATTGCCGATGGCTGGTGCATAACTGCACCTTCATACATCACAATTAAAAATTGCATGATAATAAAATAGCGGAAAATGGATTTCATTCAGAATCTAAAAATATCAGTCCTTCTTGTTATCTCACTGGTAATAGCCTTTACCGTTACCCCAGCGAAAGCGGAATTACAGGTGGTGCTTTCCGACGCCAATCTTGTTTTTCGCGCCGAACAGGGAAGTACTAGTGCAGTTGCTGCAAATACTGTAATCAGGGTGAATGTGGAGTCTGATATTGACAACTGGTCAGTAAACTACCAGGCTCAAGCCTTAACAGGTACAGCCGGGAATATTCAACCAGGCAATATTCTTATCCGGTCTCCTTATACACAGGGCTATCAGCCGGCAGATACTTTGAGGCTCGCCGCAACTGGTGATCCAATTTACACATTGTGGGCTGCCGAGCTTGCCAAGACCATGCATCGCGGCTTCGTCCATCAAGAGCACGCGGCAGCGCCAAAGCGGCTCTACTGGAAGATGAGCACCGATCTCAACCCATCCATAACCCCAACAGTCAGAATCGAGTCGGACGGCCTAACCTCTGGGAACAAAAAAATTCAGGCAGAGAGTATTCTGGTCAACAATAACCCCGCACAGGGGGTGCATACCCTGCCTGCCAACAATATTCTCAAGTTTTCCGTGCAGACCGGCTGGGGAAACCAGCCTGGCACCTACACCGGCCAGGTGCGCTTCATCTTTACAGACAGCAGCGAGCAGACTGTTCAACTGAGTGTTGAAGTTTCCTCCTATACATTTCTCTCGCTTTCTCCTGATAAAATCACCTTTACAGCGCCCCGGCCCGGCACCCATAACGCAGATCAGACCGTGGATCTTAAAGTCGGAGCCAGCGTGCCACTATGGAGCGTCAAGGCGGAAGGCGAACCTCTGCGAGGGGTAAATGTGCCCGGCTCCATCCCAAGTAACAGAATTTTTATAAAATCAATCCCAAAAGGGTCGAAGGTCTCTGCAGTTCCAGGCAGCACTAAATTTCAAGATCTCAGACAGGAGCGGTTGCTTGTTAAAGGAACAAGCCGGGAACCTTCAGTGGCAAGCGAGCTTTCATTCCAGTTCAAAACATTAATCACCGACCCTGCTGGTGATTACAGAGGAAAAATTCGCTTCACCCTGCTGGAGAACCCGTAAGTTGAGGATTATTTATTTTGGATATTTACTTTTTTCATTGTTGTTATCTATCACAGCCCAGGCGGAAACAGAGGCAATTTTCAGCGTCACCCCGCCGCGGCTGGACCTGGAATTAAGAGGAGGAGAAAAAACAGAATTTGTAATGCAGATCGTCAACCAGGGGGCAAAACCTCTGCCAATCAAGGCTGAAATTATGGATTTTTCCCTGGACCGGGTAGGCGATGTTTTACTGGCAGATGGAGAAAGCACAAAAAACTCATGCACCGGCTGGATCATCCTGCCGGAGCAGGAATTTCTGCTGGAAGG
>CAMYJP010000324.1 GCA_947258675.1 uncultured Desulfobulbaceae bacterium
CATAAATTATCATTATTAATATGCCTCAAAAGCATCTCATGAGGCCAGCTCTTGCTTGACACGATTCTTTTCATCCAAGTGTACAATTTTCTGTTTATAGCTTTCAAGCTCTTCATCACTGTATAATCCGTAGCTGACAATAATTATTAAATCACCAATCAGCCCTTTCCGCGCTGCGGCGCCATTTAAACCGATAACACCGGAACCAGACATTCCTTCAATGACATAGGTATCAAAGCGTTCCCCGTTGTGTATGTTATAGACTTTAACTTTTTCAAAGGGATATAAACCTACTTCATCCATTAATTTTTTATCCACTGTAAGACTACCCTCATAGTTCAAATCAGATTCCGTTACAGTGGCACGATGAATTTTCGATTTTAACATGGTTCTTTGCATATTATTTCTCACACTATTCTAAAAATGCTACTCCTCTGCAGAAAAATATTGATTGTCTAGTAAAAAAATCGTTTTACGACGCCATCAATATCAATAGTCATCCCACCAGTTTACAGTTATCAATTAATCTTGTATTGCCTATTGTAACAGCCATAGCTAATACTGCGCCTTCGCCAACACTACTTACATCTGCCAGCGTTTTTTCATCAACGATATTGACATATTCAACGCTGACATTTTGATAGGAATGTATCAGTTCTATTATATTATTTACAATTAGTTCAGGTTCTATCACTCCCTCTGCCACCATTTTTTTCGCTCTTTCAATTGAAGCAAACAGGCAAAGCGCGGATTTTCTCTGCTCAAACGACAGATATGAGTTTCGTGAACTCATGGCCAGGCCGTCCTGTTCTCTTACAATAGAATGGCCGATAATCTTTACCGGGAAATTAAGATCCTCGACCAGCCGACGAACTACGGCAAGCTGTTGGAAATCCTTTTCACCAAAAACTGCGCAATATGGAAGTACTATATTGAATAATTTTGCAACAACTGTAGCTACTCCTCCAAAATGTCCAGGACGCGATTTACCGCAAAGCGTATCTGTCAAATCTTCAACGATGACTCTGGTATGAAAATTATCAGGATACATTTCATTCTGAGCAGGAATAAAAAGTACATCAATTCTCTCCTCTGCAGCAAGTTTCGCATCACGGTCAAAATCTCGAGGGTATTTTGCAAAATCCTCCTGGGGACCAAATTGTATCGGATTGACGAATAAACTTACTACCCTGCAATCAGACTCCCTCAACGCCAGCCGCATAAGAGAAACATGCCCCTGGTGAAAAGCACCCATGGTCGGAATCAAGCCTATCCTCTTGCCAGAAGCTTTTGTTCTCTTTGACCAGCTAATCATCTCGGCAGGAGAACGAAAAATTTCCATATTCTCAGCTTTTTAAAAAAACTAGAGTTAAATTTACACCTAGGTATAACGAAATAGAAACACTTTATAATTTTATTTATGAACTTAATTGCCAATTATGCTGATTTCTCTCCTTTAAATTATATCCTAAACTTGAGAGAAGCAGTTATTGTTCCGCCTGAACGGTATTGCTTTTATCATCTGTGATCTTTAAGCGTGCCAGCTTATCCTCTATAAGCTTGCTTTCCTTGCTTGGAACCCCTTCTCCATTTTCACTGGTAATTGTCTGCAGATATTTTTCATACGTTTCGCGGGCTTTAACTGGTTCATTGCTTTTTTCGTACAACCTCCCCAAACCCAGATATCCTTTGCCCTCAAAGCCTACTATGGTCGTAAGAGATTGATAAGATACAATTGCTTGATCATTATTCTGCATTTGTTCGTATGTTTGGGCTACACTATAAACAACAAGAGGTGCAAGGGAATTTTCAGCAGATATTGAATCAAGCACCTGTTTGTATTTATTCAATGCAGCCTCATAGTTCCCATCCTTAAAATCAATATGTCCTAACTCAAGGCGACCCCACAGTGCTGAAACCGTTCCTGAGTATTCCTGAAGAACACTCTCCAGTCCGGCCACACGTTTTTCATCCTCTGATTCCTTCAGCACGGAAGCCAGTAGAGCTGCAGCTTTATCGTTCTGCCTTTCCATGTATTGATTATAAAAAATCCAAGCAAATACCATGAGCACAATGGTGGTTAAGACGATGGTAATACTTCTTGAATTATTCCTTATAAAGGAGATAACATTTGGGGGAAGATGAAGTTCGTCCAAAAACCCCCTTTTTTCTTCAATGGAAATAGTTTGTATTTGATTCTTGTCAAAAGCACTTGGTTTTGTCATTGCTTTTCCCTATATTCAAGATTTTAATTATAATAATTTCTATATGCAGTAAACATTTGCTGCTTTAAAAAATTTGACTACTATACCCTTAGGCTGAAAAAAAAGCATCAGAGATTTAAATCTCTTTCAATAGGTATGAATCGATCTTACCACCGGGGATATGACCAATACCATTCACCAAATTTCATAATTCACTTTTAATTAAATATGCTGCAACCTCCTGCTCATCTAAAAATCCTAACAGTAACTGAACTCACAGTTTCCATTAAGGTTTTGTTGGAAACAGAGTTTCCTTTTGTAACGGTCTCCGGAGAGATTTCCAATCTCCGGCAACCATATTCCGGCCACCTTTACTTTACCTTCAAAGATGAAAAATCTCAGTTAAAGGCTGTCATGTTCAAGCAGCAACAAAAATATCTGAGCAATGAAGTGACAGACGGATTACATGTTATCTGCCGCGGTCGAATCTCTGTATATGAACCCCGGGGAGACTATCAGCTTATTGTTGACTATATTGAATTCAAAGGAGAAGGAGCACAACAGTTTGCGTTTGAAAAACTGAAAAAACAGCTTGCTGCCGAAGGACTTTTTAATAAGGATATAAAAAAGAAACTACCCTTGTTGCCTGAACGGATAGCGATTATTACATCACCGAGTGGCGCTGCTTTATTTGATTTTCTCAAAGTGGCAGAAAACCGTTTCCCTTCCATGCCGATAGAGATTATACCTGCCCGTATGCAAGGGAAGGAGGCTGTGAGCGACATTATTGATGGGCTCAACATTTTAAACGAAAGGCGCAGCTCTACTGTTATCGTAATTTGCAGGGGCGGTGGCTCACTCGAAGATTTATGGCCCTTCAACGACGAACAGCTGGCCAGAACCATCCATGCATCAGAACTACCTGTAGTTACTGCAATTGGCCATGAGGTTGATTTTACTATCGCCGATTTTGTCGCGGACCACCGGAGCCCTACCCCAACAGCTGCTGCTGAAGAAATTATTCCCAGCCATG
>CAMYJP010000325.1 GCA_947258675.1 uncultured Desulfobulbaceae bacterium
CATGCCTTTTCATTTCTTCATGGCAAGGTATTTCAAAATGAAGCATGGAACGACAAGTTTGCATTGATCATCCGGGATTCCATTAACAGCATCCACAACATCAAGTTTCCCATCATCCGCCAACATGGTGACTACTATTTAGGGAATCTGATTCTGGCCAATGAGAAAATTGCGGTAATCGATTTTGCCTTTTCAAAACCTGGACTAATCTATCACGACATCGCCGGCTTCCTGGTTTCCCTTGAAACCCTCAATCCCTATCCGAAAAATGTATTCTTTAATCTTCGCAAAAAAGAGCTCTACAAGAGGCGATTCTTACAGGGGTACTTTGGTGAATTAGACAAAATAAGCGACGTTGATCGGCTCCTCATCAGCCTATATAAAATCAGAAGTCTACTCTTTCACTGCCGGAGACGATATCAAAGGATAATTTCCTCCAGCCTCAAGGGGCGCCTGTATTTTTCAATTCTAAAACCAATTTATACAAAAAGACTCCGGTCTGAAATCGATGCAGTTGCTCAACTGGCGGCAAGAGTAGAGGAAGCATCATAACCACAACCAGACCAGCACAGGTATCGGGTCTTAAGTTAAAGAATTTGAAGATGGCTGAAAAACAGAAAGACTCATTACTGAAAAACATTGCCATTTATTCTTCCAGCAATATTTATCGACAATTGCTAAGCCTCATTAATGCCTTTATCAGACCGAAGCTTCTTTCACCCGAACTCTACGGTCTGTGGAGTCTTCTCTCTCTCCTTTCCAACTATGCCACATACTCTGATTTAGGTTCGCGTATATCAATGCGCTTCCTTATTCCCTATAATGAAGCGAGAAACAAAAGAGATGAAAATGAAAAAATAAAAGCAAGCGCCCTTTACGGTCCACTCCTTATCAGACTTACTCTTGTTCTTGCAATTATTGTCTATACCCTTGTTACAGAACATAGCCGGGAGGTCATATACGGTCTCTATACAATAGCGACGGTCATTTTACTGAGATGGTATCACGGCTATTACATCAGCCTGCTGAAAAGCCAACAGAATTTTAAACTGGTTGCCAAGGCAAACTATATCAGAACGAGCATCTCGGTTTTTATCGGCGCCGTTCTAATCTATTTATTCGGCATTTACGGCCTATACCTGACAATAATCCTGACCTATGCGGCTGTAATTACATATCTACTGATTCGACATCCTTTGGGCTCTCATCCTGACTTCAGCCTCGATGTATTCGGCAAACTTGTCAGAATGGGATTTCCTATCATGGTGTACAATGTATTTATCCTCTTAATCAGAAGTGCCGATAGAATCATTATTGCTTCCTACCTTGGTACTAAAGAACTCGGTTTTTATGCAATAGCCGGCATGGTATTCAGTTTTTTAATGCAGATACCAGGCGCCACCCGGGAGGTTATTGAGCCAAGGCTCATGCAGGATATGGCAACAATGTCGAAAGAAAAAAATCTCAAAGAATATTTTTTAAAACCCCTAGTCAATACGGCTTATTTCATGCCTTTTCTGATCGGCGCTGTTTTTTTTATAATGCCGGTTCTGATTCCTTTAATTCTGCCGCGCTATATTCCAGGCATCCAGCCCTTGCAAATACTCATCTTTGGCGGCTATTTTCTCTCCTTATCTTTTGTGGCCCGCGGCACAATTGTCTCCAATAACTGGCAAACACGGGTCCTGGCATTAATGGCCTTCTGTGTCCTCATAAATATAGGGCTGAGCCTTTTTCTCATTCAATCGGGGCTGGGCCTAAGCGGTGTGGCCATAGGGAGCAGTATATCCTTTTTCACCCTCTTCATATGTCTCTTGTCTTTTATTTATAGGGAAAGCAAATCTCCCTTAGTGGAATGGAAAAAGAATATCATAGGTATGTCTCTGCCCTTTCCGGTCATGTGTCTGACCATCGCTTTGCTTCATAACAGCGCAACTCTCCGGCCCATAAATGATATAGCATATGCCATAGCAGCCCTTTGCATATATTCACTGATCATGCTCACGGTTCTACAGAGTGCCCAGAAAAAATATCCACTGCTGCAGGGCGTGAAATTCAGTAACAGCTCATGGAAATACGCAATAAAGTCTTTTAGAAAAAACATTTGAAAAGCTTATGGTTGAAGTCAGTGTCATAATTCCAACATATAACCGGGCTCATTTATTAGATAGAGCAGTGCAAAGCGTGCTCACCCAGACCTTCCGAAATTTTGAGATCATCGTCATTGATGATTCTTCCATCGATAACACGGAACAGATTGTGGCCCAATTCAAAAATGACCGGATTCACTATCTGCGCCATGACACGAACAAGGGTGGTTCCGCTGCAAGAAACACCGGCATCAATCACGCCAGAGGTAATTTTATCGCCTTTCTTGATAGCGATGACGAATGGCTGCCGGACAAGCTGGAAAAGCAGGTACGGGTCTTAAAAAACTCTCCGGAAGAGACCGGAATTGTGTACACGGATTATTACCGAGAAAACCGCAGAGTCCAGTCTGATTTTGAAAAGCATGATGGCAATATTTTCAGCCTTATTCTTACAAAAAATTTCGTCGGCACCGTCTCCACTGTGCTCATTAAAAAAGAATGTTTTGAAAAGGCAGGAGTCTTTGACGAATCATTGCCAAGTTGCCAGGATTGGGATATGTGGATTCGAATCGCCAACAGGTATCAATTCAAGTATATAGCGGAAAAACTCGTACGCCATTATTTCCAGGCCACCTCCATTTCATCAAATCCACAGGCCTCCATAGACGGTCACAAGATGATCACAATGAAATACCGTAATCTCCTGAATGAACTACCCGGCAAGCATCGGGCAGCCCATTATTTCAACCTCGGGAAAAATTTCTGGTGGAAAAAAAATGTGGTCGATAGCCTCACATACTTTGGTAAATCTGCCTTTGCAGATCTTTCCATTGTGCCGACCATTGTTTCCTATCTGTTCATCGATAAAATCAAAAAAATTGCAAGAGAGAAGGAAATATAGATATGTCCGGGCCACTGCAAAAACAAGGACTCAAACAGCTGATTAAAGAAAGCGACAACAGGATGCTCTCATCTGTTCAAAAGCTGGTCAAGGGAATAAAGCAGGATATCAATCTTCATTTAGAAAAAGTGCGCTAACGCTACTTTTTAGACTGGGTATGCGATTAGCATCAAGCAAACTATTCTGTCCATAAGGAAAACCAGCATTAAATCTTATTGGGCCGTTTGTAAGAGACTCAAAAACAA
>CAMYJP010000326.1 GCA_947258675.1 uncultured Desulfobulbaceae bacterium
TAAATAGCATTTCCTTTTTAGTGGAGTAATCTCACATTCCAGTCTGGCAGAGGGCGCCAAATAAAACATTTTGGCACCCCCAGGAACAGACACTTCAAGGTGCATAGAATTATGCACTACAGCTTCTGTAGGCTTCATTTTTTTGTCTTGGGCGCAGCAAACTCCTTGTGTTTTAGCCACCGCGATTTATCAACTTTTCTCACTAGAAAGAGTAGCCCAGACCAAGGAGCCATGTAGTGTCATCCTTTTTCACACTTGGAGCCGGATCGGAATCATATTCAAAAATGTTTGCAAACTTTAACGACCAACTGGCACCAAGAGCAGTGCTGATAGCGGCCTCATTGCGCAATTGAAATGTGGCTTCAGCCAAACTTGGATAGATCAAGAGCTGGTCTGTAAATACCACTTTATCAAAAAGCACATATAAGAAATTGACACCCAACCTTGCAGCTAACCAGCTATCATCTTCCGCTATTTCACGGTCCTCATTGAAAAAAGAGAGACCTGCCTCGAAAGAAAGTTTTTTGTCACTCTCATCCCAATATTGATACCCCATACCAGGCCCTATGACAGTGCGAAGACTCAAATCCTTGAATGGATCTTTTAAGGCTTCCAAACTCAAATAGGTATAAAGGACTCGACTTAATAAATAGTCATATTTAAAGACACCGTATATATTTTCAGTATTGCGAACCTTGTCATCTTCCCCGTAGTTATACAAACCACGCAATATAATCCTGTCCCTGTCGGTCTCTCTGACCGCCTGCGCACCAATAGAAGCAGCAGAATTGTCAGTATTTCCGCTTTTCAGACTACCAGAAAGCAACATATTCCCCTTCCATTCAATTGGCAGAACCGGCGGAGGATTAATAGCCCTAACTGCATCCATTCCGACTGATATGCTTTGTCTCTCCAAACTGGCGCCCACATTTATCTGTCTATCCGAAGGTGAAGAAAGAGTGCCTTTCATCACTTCACCGCCGGTTAAATGGACCTCAACCGGATCATCCGAAGTAATTCTCCTGATCTGATCAACTTTGATTTTTATTGGATCCGAATAGGCTGTTTCCAATGTTAGTAGCTGGTCAATAATAGAAACGACCTTACCCGATAACCTGTCTCCATTCTCCAGAATTATCTCATCTGCACCAGCTTTACTCATCGGGAAAAAGCAGATAAAAAATATCAATACAAGTAGCAAACTTTTTGTTCTAAATTCTCCCATAGCAATTCTCCTTATTAATTTCACATTTTTAGAAATTTTGTTTGGCTTTGTCGCTGAAACACTTATAACTTTTATGAATATGAGAAAAATATCTGGATTTATACAACCATCGAAACGATGAAGAAAATAATAATGTATAATGTTAACAAATAAGAATAAAAGATGGACTGTCAAGATACCGAAATGATTTTATGATTTTTTTTGCAATGAAGGGAAAAATTTACCTGACTGAGATTTATACAACCTTCCCCCTGACCTGAGCAAAGGTAAACCTTTTCTGATGTTATGGCCTGAAAATTCTTTTCTTTTTGATTATTGCCATTTCTCATTTCAATACAAATCACCATTCGACAGACATTTTACTCTGGATTGAATGAAAATGAGCTGCTGGATTATTCAACCACTGATAGATATCACGACGAACAATATCTGCCTGGGTGTCCCTCAAAAGCATATGATAACCGTTGTTATATGCAATCAATCGCTGTCGTCCTGAATTCTCTTTAACTATTCGATTAAAGACATGTTGCATCGGTTTCTTGGGAATAATCTGATCTTGCTCCCCATAAAGGATCAAAGCCTGGGTGTCAAATCGGTCCGCAGAACCATAGGCGTCATCCATCAAGTTCACTAATCCATATAATGTATCTGCCCTGGTTTTTTTTATTACCAGAGGGTCCTTTCCCAAATTTATCAACATTTCTCTGTTGTCTGATGGCTTAATCTTAAGCGATTTCCCGGCCAACTGTATCCAAGGAGTCGTATGAGCAACAGTCCAGAGTAACGCTCGGAGAGCAAATGACATTGAGGAACGACTCCATACTGCGGGAGCGACGAGAATAACGCCGTCACAGCGGGGAGACTCCTTATCAGATAAAGCCGACATGATTACTGAACCGCCCATGCTTTCACCCAGAAAGAAAAGCGGTACATCAGCATATTTTTCATTAAGCAGACGGGCAAATGTTCTAAAATCATCCACTAAAATTTGCCTGCCCGGCCATAAGCCACGACCTGGGGCTGCTCCAAATCCGCGCTGGTCGTATGCATAGACTGCTATATTATGTTCAGTAAAAAAATTTGCAGTGGCCTCAATGAAATTCGAATAGTCATTAAAACCATGGAGGGCGAGAATTACAGACGAAGGAGCGTTGTCAGGCAACCAGGTCCTGACCGGTAAGACAGCAGCATCGGAGCTGATAAAGGCTTCTGGTGTCAGTCTCGGCTCAACAGCCTGGATACTCTTTGAGTTTGGCCCTAAGGTACAGGAGGCAAAAAAAAGGATAGAAAATACTGTGATTACATGTTCTACCCGCACGTCAGAAAATATCTCCATTATAGAATTTACCATAGATTATTCATTCTTATCCGGAAGAAATCCAACCCTCATTAATCTATGTTACATGTCTAATAAAATCCTTTTTACAGTATTACCATCAACAGCGCCGGAAAAGTGAGCCATGATCGGCTTCATGGCCTGCATCTTGTTGTTATATTGAGAAAAATCGACATGGGCTTCAATCCATTCTCTGATCTCCTGCTCACTGGCCTGCTTAGGCATATATCCTTCCAATTCTGTCAAAAAATCAGATTCCGTTGAACCTGATCTTTCCAGCATTTCCGATTCGGCTTTGATCAATTTTCTGATAATGGACAGCACCTCAGAATCATTGAGTTCCTTTTTAGACTGACGCTGAAACTCACCAATAAGGACTCTGAGAGTTGATGTCTTCGTTTCATCCTTTGCCTTCATAGACCTTTTAAGATCGCCCTTTATTGTCTCCTGCAGAGTCATTTTTTTACCTCTTCCTGGCAAGTTTAGAAGTCCAGTATATCAGATAGATTTTTCTTGAGAGAATATTTACCCTTGAAACGTGGTGATAACATCTCCTTGCTCATCAAACTTGCAGGCTCTAAGAAACGGGTCATGATAGAAAGTGAACCAGGCATTCTCCTCAATAGCCTGTGCTTCAAGTTTCTCCTTCTGCTCCACAACCTCTAATGGAAAGTT
>CAMYJP010000327.1 GCA_947258675.1 uncultured Desulfobulbaceae bacterium
TCAGTGACATAGGCTCGTCATGGTATCACTGCCATGTTGACAGTGCCCATCATGTAGATATGGGGATGTATGGAGCATTTATTGTTGAACCGAGAGAAGAAAAACTAGAATATGACCGCGAGTATATCATGCTTCTTGATGAGTGGCCGACCGCACACGTTCATGTCCACAAAGATCCTGAACCTGAGGAAGGACACGACGAACATGGTGTAATAACCATGCATGGCGGCTCACCTCCTGTTCATGAACATACTGCCTATAAGCCTGAAAAACGTGACTGGTATCCTGAAACCCATCCATCGCATCAGGATGTTTATGACGGTTTTACCATCAATGGCCGTTCATTTCCTTTCACTGAACCAGTTATTGTAAAAAAGGGTGAAAAGGTTCGCATTCGCTTTATCAATACCAGGTATCTGCAACATTTTATGCATACCCATTCTCATAAATTCACGGTTGTGGCCAGGGATGGAAGCTATGTAAATGAACCGCAAAAAATTGATACCGTTGGTATCGGCCCCGGACAAAGGGTAGACGTTATATTGGATGCAAATAATCCAGGAACCTGGCCATTCCATTGTCATCGGTTAGATCATATTACCAATGAACACATTTATCCGGGCGGCATGCTGACTATTAATCATTATGAAGAATGATAACCAGGCTGTTGGGTTAATTTCCCCTGTGAACTATTGCGACCAATCTACCTTTCAGGAACTGCTTTTTTTTCATTGATTCTTGTTTGAATACCGAATGATTCTATTCTAGTGTAACTTTCCAAAAAGCTAATATTACTTGATACAAGATACGTATAGAAAATCTGCTAGCTATACTTCGAGGGAGATGAATCCTGAAAGGAGATTGCAGATTATTGCTAGGTGCACTATACATAGGGCCTTGAATGGCTTCTATATAGCTTTTTTACATAATGATGAACGTTTATATATTTTAAGGCACTCAAACGTGCCAGAATATAACTTTGATTTATTAGATAGTGCCCAGCCGGAAAAAAAATGACATTCAGGGTGGACATTAGAGAGGGAAATGTGAGCAGAAGATTGATACGTAGTAATCAATGAAAATTATAACAAAAAAAAATATCTCTGTCGAAAGTGCCTTAATGGTGCTCATCGCCACATCAATAGGCATTGTAGCAGGCTGCGCCAATATTATATTTCGAACAGTTCTTGAATTTATTCATGAAACAATTTTTGTTCAGGGACATGCAATAGTGAGTCAGGGTGGCTGGAACACCTTACTTTTGCCTCTCATCCCGATCAGTGGTGTCGTTTTGCTAATCCCCTTAGCCCTGCTGTTCCCTGGTGAAATTTACGGGTACGGTTTTACTAAATTTCTGCGCAAGGTCAATATCAGGGGCGGCAGCATGAAGTTCAGGAAAAACATTCTGAAGATCATTTCCTGTTCATTAACAATAGGTACTGGAAATTCAGCCGGGGTAGAGGGGCCGATTGCTCAAGTCGGCGGGGCTCTGGGTTCTCTTGTCGGTCAATTTTTCAAAGTTTCCGGCGATCGAATGAAGGTGTATGTGGCAGCCGGTTGTGCCGGAGGAGTGGGTGCCATGTTCAATGCACCTATAGCAGGAGTATTTTTTGCCGCTGAAATTGTTCTTTTTGGAACCTATGAAATATCATCCTTTTCCGTGCTGGTAATTTCTTCTGCCATGGCAACTGTAGTCTCAAGAGCCTACTATGGAGAAACCCCGGCTTTTCCTATACCTGAATTTCATATGGTTAACCCTTTAGCTGAGGTACCTCTCTATATGATAATGGGATTAATCATGGGGGTAATTGCTGTTATACACATATATGTTTTTTATAATATCAGGGATCGTTTTGCTTCCTGGAACATCAGTCAGCACATAAAACCTATTATCGGAGCATTTGTAATTGGAGTCTTCGGCATAATGTTTCCACAGGTAATGGGAGACGGATACCATTATATTAAGGAGGTGTTGGCCGGTCATGGAGTGATGGGAATTATGGCTGTTCTCATATTTCTTAAAATATTTGCAACGGCTATAACTTTGGGATCAGGTGGATCGGGTGGTGTTTTTGCTCCTGCCCTATTTATCGGCGCAGTTATTGGAGGTGCGTATGGCTCCATTGTACATTCACTTTTTCCGACTGTTACAGCTTCTTCAGGCGCCTATGCCGCAGTTGGTGTAGGCGCATTTCTGGCCGCATCAACCCATGCGCCAATTACTGCTATATTCCTGTTGTTTGAAATGACCGGTAACCATCTGATAATAATTCCAATTATGCTGACAAGTATAATTGGCACAGTAGTGGCGGCTAAACTTAACCCGGATTCCATTGATACGGTCGATTTTACCCGCGAAGGAATTGATATTCATGAAGGAAGGGAAACCGCAATTATGAAGTCAATTAAAGTTGGGCGGATTATTACCGAAGATGTGGATTTAATCAGTGAAAATGCTAATGTTAATCAGCTACTTGAAATTTTCCGAATGGCTAAAGACAGTTTTTACTTTCCGGTCATTGACGATAGAGGTAAAATGACCGGTATTATATCCTTACAGGATGTCAAGGCTGTGCTCCATGATGATAAACTTCGATGTGATGCCACTGTTGGCAAGGTTTGTGGCCGAAAAGTGGTATTTCTGACACCTGATGATAATCTGTATGAAGCCATGACTCTTTTTGACAGCAGAGGATTCCAGGAGATTCCGGTGGTTGAATCAGCCGAATCAAAGTGGGTTGTAGGAATGCTCAAAAGAAGTGATGTAATTAACGCCTATAACCAAGAAGTTCTAAAACGTGGAATCAGCCAAAGAAGCTGCCCCATCAAAATTACTCCATTACCTGATTAATTTATAGGCTGTATTATTCGTAAAAATTACAGCAAAAAAAAAGCATTTATATGAAATTACACACTATTTTAACAAATTGATTGCTGCTTAAAATACATATTATGCTCTTTGCCACCATTGTCGATAAATTCACTGCAATGTTCACCAGAAACGATCCAATTTTGCTCCATCTCCATTGTCATAGGGCATTCCGCATAGCCTGCTATAGTGAAACGCCTTCTTCCTCGGATCTACATCAACCTTGGATCGTGAAGAATGCAAGTTAACCAAAAAAAATGCATGAAAAATAGAATTTTAGTCATTTTTTCCACCCTGTGCCTCCTTCTTCTAATAATTTTAATAAGTGGCTGCAGCAGC
>CAMYJP010000328.1 GCA_947258675.1 uncultured Desulfobulbaceae bacterium
ATGTTTATTGGGTTTCTAGTGTTTGTTGGGTTTATTGAGTTAACTCAACAAATCAAAAAGAGTACCCAACACAACAAACTCTAGAACTCAAAGAATCCAATAAAATCGCCACTCTCAACAAACCCAAAGAACTCAAAACTCTTTGCGGAGGAAAAATGGTAAACCACATAAAAAATTTCTTCGTAGTATTAAAGCAGGTTACCAAGGGAAATGTATATTACTATTCATGGGTGGCCTTTCTCTTGGTTTTTATCTTCCTCGGTGTTGGTTCTTATCTGAAACAACTCAATGACGGACTCATTGTTACCGCCATGCGGGACCAGGTTTCATGGGGCTTTTATATTTCCAACTTTACATTTCTCGTCGGTGTTGCCGCCGCCGCCGTTCTTCTGGTGGTCCCAGCCTATCTATACAACTTTAAGCCCATCAAAGAAATCGTCCTGTTTGGTGAGCTACTAGCTGTTTCCGCCATCATCATGTGCATCCTTTTCGTGGTTATTGATATGGGCAGGATTGATCGCCTCTGGCATGTCATGCCGTTTATTGGCACCATGAACTTTCCTTCTTCCCTCCTGGCCTGGGACATCATCGTCTTAAACGGTTATCTGGCTATTAACCTTTTTATTTCCTTCTATGTCCTCTATCAAATGGCCCACAGCAGGGAATATAACATTCAGATTATCAAACCCCTTATTCTCTTATCAATTCCCTGGGCGATCAGTATCCATACTGTGACGGCATTCCTGTTTAACGGCCTTTCTGCCCGGCCTTTCTGGAACGCCTCGATCCTGGCCCCAAGGTTTCTGGCTTCAGCCTTCTGTTCCGGCCCGGCTGTAATGATGATCATCTTTCAGATCATTCGCAAGGTTTCCAGAATTGAAATAGATAATAAAGCGATATTCAAAATAGCCGAACTGGTGGCCTATGCCATGGCAATTAACCTCTTTCTCCTGGCAGCCGAGTTCTTTAAGGAATTTTATTCAGGCAGCGTTCACCTTGCCCCCATGAAGTATCTGTACTTTGGCCTCCACCATCATAACGCCCTTGTGCCATGGATGTGGACCGCCATGATCTTCAATATCACCGCCTTCTTCCTTTTTGTCCGCCCCCAGACTAGAGAAAACCTCCTCACCTTGAATATCGCCTGTATTCTCATTATTATCGGCGTCTATATTGAAAAGGGCATGGGGCTATCAATACCCGGATTTGTGCCAGGCGCCTTGGGAGAAATATACGAATACGGACCAACAGTAATTGAAAAATTAGTCAGCATCGGTGTCTGGGCGACAGGGGCTCTTCTCTATACACTGCTCTTAAAGTTTGCAATTCCAATATACACCGGCGAGTTACGTTTCTATTCCAAGGACAGCCAATGATTCGTCAAAATATTGTTTCCCAAGTTGCCAATCTACACCCCATATTAACACCGGCTTGACTATATGTTGACATCGCTCCAAAATTGCCGTACATTTATGGAGCGATGTTTAACAGAATGATAGTACCAGCCAAATCAAAGAGTTTCTTCCTGTTTGGACCAAGGCAAACAGGTAAAAGTACCTTTGTGAAAGATCTGCTCGGTCCTCATGACCTCTACATTGATCTGCTTCCCCAACGATCTTTCCTTAATTATGCAAAAAATCCAGGTCGGCTTCGCGAGGAAATACATGCACACTTACTGGTGACTGATAAATTTATCTGCGTAATCGATGAAATTCAAAAAATCCCCGGCCTGCTGGATGAAGCGCACGAATTAATAGAATCTACGGATATCCGGTTTATACTCACCGGCTCAAGCGCTCGTAAACTTCGACGAGGAGGGGCCAATCTTCTAGCCGGGAGGGCTTACACCTATCATCTTTTTCCGTTAACCTTCATGGAAATCGGCAATGAGTTCAATCTTGAAAAAGCCCTGCGAATCGGAACCCTGCCAATTCTCTGGAAACATACAGGAGAAGATTATCGTGAATTTCTTCGATCTTACACGGAAACATATCTCAAGGAAGAAGTTGCCGCTGAAGGTCTTGTTCGCAATATTGGACCTTTCAGCCAATTCCTGGACATTGTTGCAGCGAATGACGGAGAAATTGTAAATTTCAGCAATATTGCCAGAGAGTGCTCAGTTTCTGTAAAAACAGTTCAACAATATTATCAGATTCTTCAAGACACCTTTCTGGCCTTTAAACTTCCTGCCTGGCAGCGAAGCCCACGAAAAAGACTCGTTGCCCATCCACGCTATTATCTTTTTGACCCTGGAGTGACAAATTCATTGGCGCATACCCTTGAAGAGCCGTTAAATCAAAAAGTGCGGGGGCGGCGGTTTGAACAGTTTATCATAACGCAGATTCTTGCTGGCATTCATTACAACAGGCTCGATCACCAGCTATTCTATTGGCGGACAAACCATGGCGCTGAAGTGGATCTGTTAATCTGCCAAGGTCAACGTATTTTGTATGCCATCGAAATTAAATCATCGCAAAATATTGTCAAAGAAAGACTGCACGGAGTAAGAAGTTTTCTCTCGGCTCATCCAGATATTCCTGTCTTTGTCCTAGGGCATAACCAGAGACTAAGAAAATTATCCGACAAAATCACTTTGATGAATTGGCATGATTTCATTAGTCAAGAGCTTCTTGCCCAATAATTTTTTTGGATAACTTGAGCGGTTGGAGGTCTAGAAGATATGCTTGACGAATAGTATTTCTTACGATATCTTATTTTTGTAAGAAATATTTTTTTGCGAGGATGGTTATGCAAACAAAAATTACATCAAAATTCCAGACCACGATACCGAAGAAGGTAAGGGAAAAGCTTAAGCTATCCGTTCACGACTCTCTAGAGTGGCATGTGGAACGAGGGAAAATTACTGTTTTACCATTGCACAAAAATTTTCTTCTCCGTAAAAATTCTGTAAAAATCGGTTCCGGAGATATAGATAAAGACATCTCACTCGCCAGAGAGCGGCGGGCTGAAAGGTATAAATGAAAAAAATCATCATTGACACAAATGCACTGATTTCTTTTGTGACGGACCGGAACCTTCTCCAGCAAGAAAAGGCGGCAGCACTTTTTGAAGAAGCCGCTTCCCTGAAAAAATCCATCATTTGCCACCCGAACGTAATATCCGAGTTTGTCTACGTCATGGACTCAGTCTATCATGTTCAGAAAAACGAGCTGCATGATATACTGAAAGAACTTGCAGAAA
>CAMYJP010000329.1 GCA_947258675.1 uncultured Desulfobulbaceae bacterium
CGATGTTGAAATTTTGATTGAGAGACTTGGAAATACTTTATTATTTATTCAGTGCAGCGTTAAGCACTTAATTTTGTGAGAAAAAAGGTTGGCGCTCTTGGGGTAGCTAATTCGTAAACGTTGTTAACATGTGTAAACAATGTGTATAAATTTATCCTCTCATCTTTCAAAAGTCCCCAGCTGAAGCTGTAACCTAAAGTCGCCTTAGAGCATTATAAATTCGACAGTGTCTTTTCATGGTTTTTTAGACTGTAAATGGCCATATCTCTTTCCTGTCTTGGTTTCGGAAAAGGAGCCGGGGACAGGGGTGTGTGTATAAGCAATGATGCAGCATAAACCCTTGCTTTATACCTGCGCCAGAGGCCGACAACGAGGGAGCACAAGGTATTTCTCGTTGGGAAAGGTTGATATAAGGGCAAACTTATATCCGTGCGAGGTTTACAGAAAAGGATAGAATATTACTCCAGGAAAAGCGGCATAAAGGTCTCTTGTCGTCATTATGCGACATTCTATGGCGACCCAAGTGCTCAATGCAGATGTTGACCTGGTGACGATCAAGGGTTTTCTTTTATTGTAACGTATTCTGATAAAGACAGGTGAGTGCAAGACCAAATGCAACCCGACCATACTATCGGGGTTTGTCAGATAAAGTATGAACAACTACATTTTATCTCATTCCGGGGCTTTTCTTTCCCATCATTGTGATCCTTTTGGTCCTGCTCAGCAACCGTGTGCTCAAGGCAGTGAGAAATCTGAACTTCGGCCCGCTGATCACAGTAGGCTCCTCCCTTTTCTTCAATGCGTCAAGAGCTTCTCGAACTACGACTTCAGGAGGGTAGATCGGCCCACCGGGATCACCTTGCTTTGTTTCGCCGATAGCAACCTGGTGAAAATCCGTGTCCGTTATTCCAGGCAACAGGGCCATTACATAGATGTTCTTCTCTCTGTATTCGTACCACAGGGCTTCGGTAAAGTTGGTCACAAAGGCTTTGGTGCCGCTGTATACAGCACCGCCGGGATAAGGAAGAAGGGACAGGACTGAGGATACGTTGATCAGGGCGTCTCCCGCAGATGCAGTTTTCAGGTATGCGTGGGAAAGATGAACAAGTGCGGTGACGTTCAACTGGATCAGGTTGTCGGTCTTTTCAATTGGGATATTAGCGAATCTGTCATATGTCCCATATCCCGCATTGTTGATAAGCAGTGAATGTTTTGTGTCTTTGATATCCTGCAAAACAATGGCCAGCTGATCTTCTTTGGTGAGATCAGCTTTGATGTATCGGTGACCATTTCCAAGTTCTTTGATCAGGCTGTCGAGTTCTTCTTCATTCCGCGCAACACAGGTTACCGAATATCCTTCTTTTGCCAGTTCACTCGCAAAAACACGACCAATTCCTCTGCTTGCTCCTGTTACGAGGGCGTTCAGGGCCTCCATAATTCACCTTTTGGTAGAAGCTGACGGTTACCCGCAAACTGCTTTTTTAAACTCCTCAATGCCAATGCGCTCGATAAAGCGGGCTGTTCGTTCTTTTTTCTTTCCATGAGCAGTATAGTATTCAAGGCACCGTTTGGTTAAGGCGATTGCTTCATCTTTATCAAGATCTTCAGCAATTATGTCACCCACTCTCGGGCGTCTGGCAGAATTCCCGCCAAAAATCACCGTCCAGCCCTTTTTCTTGCCGAACATTCCTATATCTCTCACAAAACTTTCACCGCAGCAGAATGGACACCCGGAAATGCCAAATTTTACTTTTGCCGGCATTTCTTTGTCCGAGAAGATCTCCTCGATTTCGATGCCAAGCCCAAGTGAATCCTGAATGCCGAATTTGCAGACAGCAGTGCCGGGGCAAGCCTGCACATAATGCAGGCAGAGTTCCGTGGCTTTGCCGGCGTCCATCTTTAAATCCTGCCAGATATCATTGACAACGTCTGCTTTCATTCCTACCAGCGCCAATCGATGACCTGACGTGATTTTAATGATCGGAATTTTGTATTTCTCGGCAACATTAACGATCTCTTTAAGGTTCTCCAGTTTTGTCAACCCTCCCGGTATACGAGGAACGATGGCGTATGTTTCCTTGTCGCGCTGCAAAATTGCCCCTTTGGGCACGTTCAATTCTGTCATGTTTCTCTCCATTTCTGGTGGCGACCTGGTGTTCTTATGATTCACTCTGCTTGAAGCCAGGGTTGCACCGTATTTTTACTCAACACTTTCCCCGCGCATTTTATTTCCATCAACAGCAGCAGGTGCAGAGAATGATTGCAATTCTGCCATCTCCTGGAAACCCGTAACTTTCACGATCTGTGTCAAATCCTACTTATTGTCGGCTTTTTCCTTTTCAGTTTTAAGTTCACCGCAATTGGTAATGACCACTTTAGCCTTTGTTTTTCCAGAGCGGCTTCCCAAGGATTCAATTTTTTTAACGATATCAATTCCTTCGATTACCTTGCCGAATACGACATGTTTGCCGTCAAGCCAGCCAGTTCTTACTGTGGTGATGAAAAATTGCGAACTATTGGTGTTTTTTCCCCGGTTGGCCATAGATAAGAGACCTGGTTCAGAATGTTTCAGTTTGAAATTCTCATCAGGAAATGTGGGGCCGTAAATTGATTTCCCGCCGGTACCATTGTGATTGGTAAAATCACCTCCCTGGAGCATGAAGTCGGGGATAATTCGATGGAAAGAGCTTCCCTTGTATCCAAAACCTTTTTCACCTGTTGCTAACTGGCGAAAATTTTCAGCCGTCTTCGGAACAACATCTGCAAAAAGTTCGAACACGATGCGCCCGGTGTCCTGCCCATTAATTGAAATGTCAAAAAAAACAATGGGATTACTCCCAGCCATGGCTGAAAATGGAAAAAACAAGGTTAAGAAAATAATTCCACAGGTTAAGCGTTTCAAGTAGTTCAATTTCATAATTTTTTCCTATATTTTAGTTTCTATTTGATTTCTCTACCCGATAAAAATTTAGCGTGTTTGAGATTTACTGCAACAATCTTTAAACAATAAAGCTGGTTAAGTATACATATGTTGACTTTGAAATCATGATATGAAAAAGTTGCCTTGCAATAGCAAGTCAGTATTTACTCAGCTGAATGCTGAAGTTCTCTTCCCGGTCCCATCCGGTTTTTTCACTGACGCCCGAGAGAGTGAAATTAATAAAATATACCCAATA
>CAMYJP010000330.1 GCA_947258675.1 uncultured Desulfobulbaceae bacterium
TATCGGTTTGGTTTTTACTATTTTATGATATGCAAATCGTCTTGGAGCATGTTACAGTTTTTCGTGGCAGGCATCAGAGACTTAGTCGTTATGCATCAAAATAAGATTATCATTGTTAGATAGGCTGTAATTTGTTAATATAATTAATCCCCATTTCTCCAAAACTTATCATTTTTTATATAAATATTTGTCATCTATATCTTTATGTCTTAAGAAAGGAGAAAAATGAGAAGAATATATTTTAAATTATTAACATTAACTATGATCTTATTAATTTCAACCCAAGCATATGCAGAACTATATAACCGTGGCACGGATAGCCTAGGTAATCGGTTGATATATGACAATGACCTTAATATCACATGGTACGATTTTTCTTTTAGTCCTGATAATGATGATAACTGGTATGGGCATATGAACTGGGCAGCGTCATTGATAGTGGACTTTAATGGAAATACCTATGATGATTGGCGCCTTGTTGGACATGGCAGTTCACCCTCTTCAGGCTGGAACATAACTAGCAGTGAGATGGGGCATCTCTACTATGAGGAGCTTGGGAACCTTGCGCAAGTTGGCATGACGAATACCGGTTACTTCCAAAATTTAGAAATGGGTGAATACTGGATGGGCCCAGACGAACCGAATTTGATGGCCTGGAATTTTAAAACATATACCGGGTATTTTGCTGGACGTCAAACGACTATTGATATATTTGCAGATGGTTTATTAGGGCTTGCCGTGCGTTCCGGGGATGTGCCACAACAACCAATAGCCCCTGAACCTGTTAGCTCAATCCTATTTATCACTGGCGCAACACTTTTAGCAGTCAGAAGACATATAAGAAGAAAAAAGATTGCATAACAATTGAGTGCACAGTGAACGAGTGCCAGCGGTGACTTTTTTGCATGTGATTATTCTATAGCTTGCAAACTAGCTTTAATGCTCTTGATCGTATTACATGGTGTGCATCGATGATCCAGACGTTAGATTTAAAGAAATAACTGTACCATGAAGCCAGCAATGTGTATAATATAGTTAAATATACACACGGGAGGCAATTTATGAGAACAAATGTAGTCATAGACGATGAACTTATGAATGGGGCATTAAAAGCATCCGGACTTAAAACAAAGAAGGATGCCATAGAAGCAGGACTTAAGCTACTAGTTAAATTCAAACAGCTGTCAAAGATCAGAAAATACAGAGGCAAACTTAAGTGGTCTGGCAATCTCGATGATATGCGGCTTGACAAATGATAATAGTCGACTCATCCATCTGGATTGATTATTTCAACGGCACTATAAATGAAGAGACTGATTGGCTCGATGAATCACTGGGAATCGAGCCAATAATAATGGGGGATATAATTATGGCTGAAGTACTTCAGGGCTTCCAGAGCGAAAAAGACTTTAAAACTGCAAAACAGCTACTCCTCGAAATCCCCTTTATGGATATGATTGGCCAGGAGATGGCAATCAAAAGTGCAATGAACTACAGAACCCTTCGACAAAAGGGGTTAACGATCAGAAAGACAATTGATGTGATGATTGGAACATTTTGTATACATAACAATTTCTTTCTTTTGCACAATGATAAAGACTTTGATCCTTTAGAAAGGTATTTGAAATTGAAAGTTATGAAAATCTAACCAGTAGCTGCACATGAATGCGTACCAGCGGTGACCTTTTTGAAAACAATATTTTAAGAAGTACAAATCAGTTGGATGGCTTGTCGATGTGAGATGGGGTACGCATCAGTGAGCTTGTCGTTATCTATCATAAAGACACGGCATGAACGGCAATGGTCTTCGAGGCTTAATCATGATTGATCTGCAGAGCTTATAAGAAATTGTCCCATTTGCTAGTGAATGCCTCGAGAATTATAAAGACAAAAAAGAAGAAATAAACTACAATATTTTATTCACTTGCATGCGGGACACATGTTGGTAGTAGATAGCGGCTCTATTCACCTTCACATACAAAAGAATGACAGATAACCAGACAGTGGACTTGAACGAGTACCGCATGTAGCTTTTTTAGCATGCAGTATTTTGAGATGTGCAAATCAGTTTGGACGTAGGCTGACATTCTTCAGCGGCACTCGTCAGTCACTTTATCGTTATCTATCCGAGTTACCCACGAAAGGTAGACACACTTTATAGTTAGGTAAACTAGAAAGGGAGGTGTCACCATGGCAAAAAGGAAAACAAAATCATACCCGGAGTCATTCCGAAAAGAAGCAGTCAGGCTAGCCAGTCTGCCTGACCGGACCGCAGTAGATGTAGCCAAGGAACTTGGAATACATGTAGTTCAGATATACAATTGGAAAACCCAGTTTAGCAAACTATCCAAAAAGCAATTCAAGATACATGAGGGCGTTGATTACTCCAAGATAGAGAGTGAGGAGATACGCAGGCTCAAGCGAGAGGTTGCCAAACTGCAAAAGGAGCGTGATTTCTTAAAAAAAGCCACGGCGTACTTTGCCAAGAGCGACGCATAAAGTACGCCGTGATAGAGGAGAACAGGAAAGAATATGAAGTCGCTCTGATGTGCGAGATGCTGGAGGTACCGCGGTCAAGTTACTACAGGTGGCAAAAGCAGCCAGTCAGTGAAAAGCAACAGCGCAGGGCACTGGTGGGGTTGGTGGTAGAGACAACCTTCAGTCAATTCAAGAAGCGTTACGGAGCGCCCAGATTGGCAGAAGAACTGAATGCTCAAGGCATAGAGTGCAGCGTGAATTATGTAGCAGAACTGCTGAGAGAGCGGGGTTTGAGGGCAAGAAACGGTAAAGGCTTTAAGTACTATCCAAGTGTAGAATCAAAAACAAATGTAGAGGAGAATAAGTTGGACAGGCATTTTGAAGCTGAAAAGCCGAATCAGAAGTGGGTATCGGACATTACCTATATAAAGGTAGGAAAAAAATGGTTGTACCTGGCAGTAGTGCTGGATCTGTTCTCAAGAAAGATAGTTGGCTGGTCACTGGACACGCATATGCGGGAGGATTTGATAATTGATGCATTTAAGATGGCAGCCGCAAATCGAGATATAAAAGATGAAACCCTGATCCACTCAGATCGTGGAGTGCAGTATAGAAGTAACAGGTATCAGGAGTTGCTGCAAAGCTACGATGTTCAATGCAGTATGAGCCGAAAAGGAAACTGCTGGGACAACGCGGTTGTTCAATGCAGTATGAGCCGAAAAGGAAACTGCTGGGACAACGCGGTCATGGAATCGTTTTTCAGCCGCTTTAAGGTAGAACTTCTTTATGCTGAGAACTACAAATCAGTTGATGAAGCCAGAGCAGGCATTTTTGAATACATTGAGCTATTCTATAACCAGGTTCGCAGGCATTCAGCAATCAACTATCTCAGCCCAAACGAGTATGAACAGAAATTTAATACATTAACCGTGTCTACTTTTTGTGGGTAAGACCAACACAAAATAAATACATTGATAATCAGACAAACAGCATCGAGCATAAGAAAGAAATACAATAATCATGCGAAAGCCTTTGGAGGTGGAGTGTTGATAGTGTTATTCTTCTACATCACAGGCATTTTTGGTCTTAGCAAGATGCCGGGCTATCTGATCGCTTGCGGTTTAATATTTGCAATTCTATCGGCAATTTATTATATGAAATCAAAAACTGATGATCTTAAACTTGCAGCTAACGGTAATGAAATTGAAATCACCGATGACTTAATTGCATTCAGAAAATATAAAAACGGAAATATAAACAATGAGAAGAAATATGCTGTCGATGAAATCCGGGGTTTTAGGGAGAAAGGCCCATACATTATGATTAAAGTCGGTGCTATGAGAGAAAAACAAGTCCTCGATTTTGAATATGAAGAAGAGGATATAGAAACATTAAAAACAAAATTAAAAAAATTGTCTAACAAACGGATGCATTCGAATGCGTACCAGCGGTGATGAATTTTGCTTGATACATTTTTAGGTCAGCAAATTGTCTTCTAGCTTTTAGATGAGCTACATGGTACGCATCGATGATCCTGATCGTTATATGAGAGAATAAAACTATGAAATACTTACTATCTGCCACACTTCTTTTTGCTTTGCTAATGACCTCTGCAGTGAATGATTCATCAGCGGAAAAACTTACGGGAATTTTCAGTAACCTTGAATATCATGAGCAAAGTGGTGACGTTCAAGGTTTTGAATTACATATTATTTATTCCAACAAAGGGCATTTCGTTGTTTTCCAAGGTGCTGAAGGTGTC
>CAMYJP010000331.1 GCA_947258675.1 uncultured Desulfobulbaceae bacterium
TGATATTCGGATTATAGTCTTTTGAATTACAGGTAAATAATACCACAAAAATTAAAATTATAAAACATATATAAATAATTTTTACCATATAATAATAAAATACCCCATAATCTGCACAAATACCATTTGTACTTAAAGTATGTAATTCAATTCTTTAATTAATGTATATCTTTTTTTGGATCATTAGACACATCTATCAAAAATCAAGACTGCAGTTACTTCACCATTTTTATGGGTTCGTGCGTTTAAAAAACTGGGGCGGCCCCTCATTATTTACTAATAGTCTCTATTTGCTTTACATGATGCTCGACATGATCTGCCTGCATTCCTATGATGAAACCTACCGGCACTTTCTCGATCTCATCATTCTCTTTTCTAAATCCTACCGATCTGTCCCAACCATCCGGCACAGTCTCAAGAAGCTGCACCACATGGTTCCTGATTGCTTTAAACAGGGCCAGCGATTCTTCTATCGAACGCTGAGAATAAGCCCAACGTTTAGTCCACTCGTCTTGCGACAAAACCCGGTACCAATCCAGTGAAAATTCCGCTTGCTCATTTCCAAGCGCCATTTTGATGCCCAGTTTCCAGAGATCGTCTCCATCCACGATGTGATGTACAATTTGCCGGACTGTCCAGCCACCTTCTCTGTGAACAGTATCCAAATCAGTATCTTTTAATCCGGCAACGGTACGCTCAAGCAAAACCGGTCCTTCCCTGTATCGGGCGATAGCGGCATCTTTGTCAGCCGGTGACTTCATTACTGTCCTTTATTTATTAGTAGTAAATGAGTGGCGCCTAACATTTGAATTATATGCAAGATATTAGCGCCAATAAAAATTTTTGGCGGCCTTTTCATCTTTTATGTATAGCCTCGAAATATTCATTACTTGAAATGACTTCAAATCCACTTTGTTTGATTTCATCCAGTTTTACTAGTTTTAAAGAGTCTGATTTTGCTAAAATAGCATCACTGATCAAACTAATTTTATAATTCCTGTTATCTGCGGCTAATATGGTATAGTTTACGCAACCATTCAGATCAAGACCTGTAAACACTAATTTGTTGATTTCATTTTTAACAAGAATACTATCCAGTGCCGGATTACTGAAGGCGTCGGCCTTATCTTTTTCGAAGATATTATCTGAAACCACGTTCAACCTGGCATCCAATTTGGATGCAGGGTTATTCGGAGCATACATGTCGTTAAGAATGTTGAGTAAATAATTATGTAGCACAGTTTTTATATATATCACCGGTATTTGATTTATTGCTGATGAATCTGCCAGGATATTAATAGTATTAATGATCTTATCAGATTTTTTCATATAATATTCATTATCAGAATAGTTACCAGTCGTTGCCTCCTGAATGTCAATTACCATCAAAGCCAGATTTATCGTGTCTTTTTGAACAATTGGTTTGCCCTGTGATACTTCGTTAACAGTCTGAAAAAAAATAAAATAATTAACCGCTAAGATTAAAATAAACAGCACAATTATTGAAGCAATGGCTAAAATTATTTTTTTCATTTCAGATGCTCCTTAAATGTAAATAAATACACTTATTCTCATCATATCAAAACTTACAACAATCCAAACTCCAGTAACTTCACCGTCTTTGTTTGGTACATGCCTGTAAAAAACTGTCGGTGAGCATTTTTACTACCTGAACTAAATACCATGAATAATTGCCATTGTTTTCTCAAATTAACCTTGGATTGTTTTATCACTCTAAATTAATCTTTGATACAGCGTACTGATAATCCATAGTCATAATAGAAAGCACTTTCTACCACTATTGTATGATTAAAATTTAGCCCACGATACCAGGCCGCAGTTGTGTCAAATGGTGTTGTAGTCCAGAATTCAGCCCCAACACCGATAAAACCATATTGTCCAGCTATCCCTAAGCGGTGACTTCCTGGTAGTCCTGTAAAACCGGATTCGTTGGTTGCCCCGGTATTTGGACTATTCCAATGTTCTGTACCGGATTCTTTTAATTTTCCACCGGCAATATAATCCCCTCCTAATGTATCAACCAAAGTCTGCCATTCCACATCAGTAGGAATATGCCAACCAGCCGGCGCGATGTTTCGCGCATCATTCACTGCGTACCAATTATATAGACACCCATAAGTTTCCAGGTAATCACTTTGGTATTCTTTGTTGCAATATGCCGCTGTGGTAAGATTCTTCCAAATGCTATCTACTATAACATATGGGATTGGATCGCTGTTACGATAGTGAGTTACTTTGAGGTTTTCCGCCATCCACCATTGGTTTCCGATTTTTACTGTTTTATAAACATTACCGTCAATATCGGTCACAGTACCTGTAGTGAAGGGTGGATTATTTTCTTGGTTTTCTGTGCTGTTTTTATTGCAGCCAATTAGGAATGCTAAAAATAGGAATAAAGCAATCTGTATAAAATAATTACTTTTCATAATGGCCCCAGTGATTTTATACTTACATACATACGCCAAAAGGGCGTTTGAAAAATTTCATTTATATCATTTACCATGCAAAATAAATATCACGAAACACTCACAGACCAGGAAACTCTCCTGAATAATATGCTTGCCCAAAGCCCTTTCGGCAACTTTTTCGGCATTTCCCAGAAGGTTTTTGATCAAGTCTGGTCTGGCCTCACAGATGCAGAAAGCAATTCAGCAATTTATGTCTCCATGGAAATCGGGGCTGACTTGGATGTTTTCAATCCTGTTAAAAGCTATCTACAGCAAAAAGAAATAACCGACAGCAACAGGCCGGCTTTAAGTACCTTTATCCATAAATATCTTGCGGGACCCTCTAAAATCCCAAACTATGGCGGCGGGCTCGGCATTTTAGCCGGGGATACCCTGAAAAGTTTTGCCGCGTGCAAAATGCCGGTTGCGGCAATATCCCTGATGTTCAGAAAAGGATATTTTTCACAGCTCGTTGATTCCAGGATCGGGCAAATAAGCTGGGCAATGGACTGGGCTCCTGAAGACACTCCCAGTCTCTATCTCTTAAAAAATCCGACCTATCCGGACAAGCCGCTTTTTCTGGAAATTCCTTTTTTTGACGAGAACGACAACACGGTCATGGCTTATGCCCAAGTATGGATGAAGCTTGAGATTAATGAAAACCTTGATTTCTTTGTGCCGGAATTTTTGCTCGATTTCAGTTTAC
>CAMYJP010000332.1 GCA_947258675.1 uncultured Desulfobulbaceae bacterium
GTCAAATAGCTAATTCTTTTTATTTTTGGTTAACCGGCAACCGTAAACCGCAAACTATAAATCGGCCTCGGGCCAACTACATAAAGTTGTCAAAATTCGGGCAGATAGCCCAAGTCAGAAAGTTGAATTTGTAACTAATTGTATCTTTTGATTGGAATAGCAAATTGTTAGCTATTTTTGGAATTTTTTTTCGGATGTTTATAAGAAGTTATCTTTATTTCAGAAGCAGCCAAGTTTGGTAGAGATCAAAAGGATCAGAGAATTGCCCTAAAGGATTTCAATTGGTTAAGTGAGGTTGTAGATTAATACGTCGCATAAGTAATTCTGAAGAGCGACGCGGATATTTTTCAAAGAGGTGTTTCTAGATGGAAATTACATGAGTTTGGTTATTAGATCATAGGTGGTGGCATAGGCCTCACTTGAATTGTCAAGGTTGGTCAATGGAACCATACCGGAAATCATGTTGCTTATCTGCTGATCGTAAACCACGTTGCCCAAGTCGGTAGGATGGAGCATGAGATATTTTTCTGAAACGAATTGAATAATGCGCCCTGCATTTTTGTCTTTTTGGTTTGAAGTCATATTCGTGATAACAGCTGGTTTGATCTCTGCAATTTCTTTTTGAAGATCCTCCATTATTTCTTTGCTGCTCGAGGTCTCAATAGCATGAAAAAGCTCTTTTATAGACTTTACTTTGAATTTATTTTTCGGATCAACAGCGCTTTTTACCAGGATCTGCAGAGCTGGCTGGCGGCTGCAAAGTTGGTTTAGCCTACGGTACACGGCATTTCGAATAAAACCATATGCATTTTGAATGGAAATCGGCTGTGGTGTGATAACAAGAATTTTTTGATGGGCGTTTAGGAAAAAGTCAAGGGTATTGAATGATGTTCCTGCCCCGAGATCAAGCACTATGTAGTCGGCATCCAGATTTGATATATGACGAATCAATTTCATCTTTTGTGCATAGGGAGGATTGGCTAGTGAAAGAATTTCACAGGCGCCACTGATGAAATGAAGATTGTCAAGATCAGTGTTGAGCCATATTTTCTCCAGAGAATCTACCTTTTTAGTAATAAAATCATTCAGGGTATAATCGGGATTTTTTATACCCAACATTGTGTGAAGATTTGCGCCGCCAAGATCCAGATCGATGAGAACAGTGCGTTTGCCCAGCTTAGCTAACCAGAAAGAAAGAAGAACGCTGATCATGCTTTTCCCAACACCGCCTTTTCCACCTCCAACAGCCCAGATAATCGGCGCTGAATTATTTTTTGGTTTTTGTGCTTCGTTTCCTTGTTCCATATTCTATAATCACGTTAGTATGCTTACTTAACAAGCGTTTCCCACAGGTCAAAGAGCAGTTCCTGCTCACCTAAACTCTCTTCCAAGTAGTTTTCTAAAATTTGGCGATCCTTTGATGTGATATCATTGAATTCAATGCCTGCTTCGACAACCATTTTGTTGTTTTCTGTGGACTCTCTGCACCATAAGATTGTGCCAAAAATTGAGTGTACTGCGTTGGTTTTCGATGAATTGATTTGGACTTTTACCTTTTTCCCCACCAATTCTACTGATGGGCCTATTTTATATTTTGATCCTAATACGACACAAGCACCAGTGGAGGAGATATTTTGGGTAAAGCATTCAAGAACCAGCGGGCCGTCAACTGCTTCTTGACGATAGATCTCCAGTTGAACTTTTGTTGGTAACTGATAGCGAGTCGCTTTTCGAACTTTTAGTGAAAATCTCTTATCTTTGAATTTTATCTGTTCCTCGTGAAGTTCTTTAATCAGGACCTCTATGTTTGGATGTTTTGCACTGACTGTCTTTAAACTGAGTTTTGGGATTTTCACTAATTCTACAGGTGTGATAGTCTCAATTTGTGATTGTGACATTTTTTCTTCTGAAAAGGGATAAATATCTCCCCAAAAATCATTTTCTATAAGGTGAGCTGTCTCTGTTTGTCGGTTATCGTCGCTGCCATCCATCTGATGAAAAGTTGTTTCACTCAAAGCGCCTGATACCACCAGATACAGGGAATCTTGCATAACTCCAGCTTGTTGGGTGGTTTTCCCGGCAGGTATATGAATTCGTTCAAGTTTTTCCATAACTGCCATTAATTCTGGAAATGACAACTTTCTCCAAAAGGTAGTCAATGGTTTATCATTTGGATGTAATTTCTGCAGTGAAGAATGAAAATTCTTCCCTTTTTCATGCGTCGGTTTGTTGAGTTGCCATTCGAATAGTTTTGAGACAATGGCTTGTAAAGCAAGGTTTGAATCAAGAAAAAGCTGAGTCGATTTCTCATAGGCTTCTGCAGCCTCATCGTATTGGTTATGCCAGACGAGCATGTCCGCATAAGCTCTATATAAGGCAGGATTCTTGGGAAATACCGCTAGAATTTCCTCAAAATCATTAATCGAATTGATTTTTATGGACCCATCAACAAATCGGTATATGATATTGTCCCGTTTGTGTATCGTGTCGCTCAAAAAGCAGCCCCCTTATTTGTCTTGTATTGCATCAATAATCGATTCAATCCGCTCGTTTAAAACATCGCTTTTCTTCTGTGAAAGAAGTGAAATTTTATGTAATGATTTTAATTTCTTATCGAATTGCAGTACTATTTTGCCGAGTTGAGTAATGTTTTTAGTAAGGGTCTGAAATTGTTGCTGAATTTCTTCAGAGTCACCTGTCAATGATGCTTGTTTCTCACCATGAAAGGCTTTGAGTAATTTTTCAAGGTCTTCATTTTCCTCATCTGAAAGGCCTAAAAGGATTTCTGTTTGTGATTGATCAGCCATGGATTTCCTTTTAGGATTGCTCTATAATCCGTAGCTCTTTTTCTATTTTCGAATTTATTTCAGCAAGTTTCCTGTCAAGTTTGCTAAGCAAATCTTGTTCCAGCGATTTTTCCTGTTGGCAGTGATGTTTTATGTGAGGCGATTGTCGCTTATTCTGTGAAAGAACGCCAAGCAACAATGCGATTACGACAATCATTGATATGCTGAGTAATGCCAGGATGTAGACTTGCACTTTACCATAACCAGTTAAAGACTGTGGTGCTGGGGCTGGCGCCAGCAAATCAGCTGGTGCAATTTTAAATTTGTTCTCGTCTGCTCCAGCTTGTAGAGCACTTTGCTCAAAGTCCTTCTGTGAAATTTCCGGAAATCTTCATAGGTTTTCTCAAAACTCCTGTTTGTACTCTGAGGATAAGAGGGCGCTGCGCTGAGAGTGATATCCGGATTTGACTCAGGAAGGCTTATTTCAATATTCAGCATGAGGTCAGCGGGTTGATGTTTGGTAGTTACGGGTTCCAATTGATTGATATAACCAGGGAAGCTTTCAGTTTTCCGTCTTTCTTCCTTGGGTTGAGGGTTTGAAAGGTTTTGTGTCCACTCTTCCGATTCGCTTGCTTTTTTTTCAACTCCTGGAAATGCAATGCCCGGTGCTTTTATTTTTATTGGACCGGCAATCAGAACTCTCTGCGAATTGCTTCCTTTAGTTTTTGTGATTGGCAGAACACTCCCATGTGTTGTGTTCTGCCAATAAATATCCAAGACCAGGCGTTCTGGTTTGGAAAGCGTGAAGTGAATCAGTCTGAATTCTGCATCTTCAACAGTTATTTCAGTGCTCAGGATGTTGGAATCATCCTCCTTGAATTCAATTCTTGAGATCTGACCAATCTGTTGTAAGACTTCTGCTGGTTGGAAAGAAGAATAAGTATCATGAAGCGGAACGAGTATTTTCCCGTAGTTGTTAGAAATCGGTGTACTGAATTGAAATGGTTGATCGAATTCGAATACGATTCGGGTAAAGTTTTCATAACTCCCGACTCGAATATCCTGCAACTGCGCTGCATCCAGCGGCCCGCAGGTGAGGGAAGTGAAAAATACTGCCATAACAAGGAGATATTTTTTTTGCAAAAGAGTCTTCTTGCTCATAATAGATTTTGACTCAACATAGGTTCAACCATTACAAAATTTATTTATGAATAATTAACACTTATAATAAAACATAGATCAAATCGGCACTCTGCTCTTGGAAACATATTTTATAAAAAGATACAGAATGGTTGACTTCATCTAATGTCATGATCCATGGACATTGGTCGATTTTTTTATTTCGACACTATATCCTAAAAAATTAAGGAGCTTCTTGACCTTGGCCATCATTTTCAAGACCTATATTTTTTCTGAGACAAAGAGATGAAGTGAGACATAGGGTTATGCATTATAATATTCTGTTTGATATACAGTGATATTATGGCACGACCACTTTGGCTGGGATTTCCAGGAGCGATATATCATATTACTACCAGGGGAAACGCACGGGCTGATATCTTTATTGGTGATGTGGACAGGAAGATACAAATCTATCCTGCTAGAGAAAGGATCTCATTTGCTTGAGTTATGCCGATACATTGTATCAAGTCCTGTCTCAAAGCAGATATAGTTAAACGTCCTGAACAGTGGGAATGGAGCAGTTATAAAGTAACCGCCGGCGAAAAAAAGCAGATGCTTGTCTGACTTCGGAATGGATTCTTGGACAGTTCTCACGCAAGAAAGGCGAGGCTAAAAAAGATCACAGGGGCAGATATCTTTCAGCAGTTCACAGTTTGTATCAAGGGTACAGGAACTTCTGATAGAAAAGA
>CAMYJP010000333.1 GCA_947258675.1 uncultured Desulfobulbaceae bacterium
CTTTCCAGCTATCGAAGGCTTGCGGCCAACCTCAGACCGTGTGCGCGAGACCCTGTTCAACTGGCTGCAAATGAAAATCCCCGGCCGCCGCTGCCTCGACCTGTTTGCCGGCAGCGGCGCATTGGGGCTGGAGGCATTGTCGCGTGGTGCTGCCGAGGTAGTACTGGTGGAACAGGATCGAAGCGCCGCACAACAGATCCGCCAGCACCTGCAAACCCTCAACTGCCAGACCGGGCACGTTGAAAACGACAACGCCTTCAACTACCTCAACGGCACGGCAACTGCGTTTGACGTAGTCTTTCTCGATCCCCCTTATCAGCTTTGTTGTCTGGCAGAATGCTGCCAATTACTAGAGCAAAACGGCTGGCTGAAAGACGAAGCCTTTATCTACCTGGAAGACTCCAGCAAAAACCCACCACCCGATTTACCCGATAACTGGCAACTAACTCACAGCAAAAAGGCCGGTGAAATCGGCTACCATTTAGCATGTAGGCAGGGGTAAGCAAAACGCACCCCAACAAGTCCAATTTAAATGCTTTCGGTTTGCCTTGATATGCACGCTGAAGATGCTCATTGCTCTTGCACCCTATACACCCCCCCCAACCTACGTCCTTATTCTGTTGGCATACATTGCCGTCGCCTCAGCCTTGCATATAAATTGCTGTTTATCACCAAAGCTCAAAGGGGTGAGCTATGTGTTATCGCCACGCCGATCATCCTGGTGGCTGATATTTCTTTAGCGTCAATCTAGCCGAACGGCAACGAGCCTTGTCGCTGGATGATATCAATAACCTTCGCGAAATAACCCGTGAAGTAAAAAAGCGCATCCGTTTCATATCGACCCCATGATAGTGTTGCCTGACCACCTTCACAGCATATGAACATTGCCCGCAGGAGACGGTGATTTTTCCAAAGCTTGGATATTGATCAAGACCCGTTTTTCGAAGCGCATAACCAAAGACGAATACATGATTAGAGAGGCAGAGCCCTTTACGCTATCTGCGTCCGCTACCGCTATGATAAGCAAAAACAAAAACGCTACAAAACAATCGAACTAACCGTCGACGAGAAAGACAGAGTGCCTAGCATCAAGCTTTCACCAGACAAGCCAATAAGACTAAAAATTGACTATGAAAAAACCAAAGAACAGGCAGTTTCTAGAATATCGAGAAAAAATCTGAACGCTGCCATACTACAAGGCCTTGCGGCCAGGATTGGAAAAGCAGGTCATAGGCACGGAGTTTAATTTATAGTTTCTACATAAGCGAATATAGGAATGATTTCTATCTCTATAAATGACGCCCACTCAATGTTGGGCAAACAAAAATAGCATTGGCTAGTTTTACTCTTAACGCCAGTCGCTTTTGAGCTTGCCTTATCAGCCGATTCCTGACTTAATAGTTTCATAATTTAAGGGAGTAATTTTATGAAAAACACTATTTTTACATTGTTTGCAGTCGTGCTCATTTGCATTTCAGGATGTGCCTCTAAGACTCCTACATTTGGGGATAGATTACTCGCTGAGGGCGAGTCTCAAATCAAAATATCGAAACAGTGGGAGGAAGGCAAAAAACAATCAATACGAGGTGAAAATCAAGTACAAAAAGGCCGAAAGTTAGTTGAAAAAGGACGTTCAGATTTGCGCGAAGGGGAACAGAAAATCGCCTCTGGAAATGTGGCTGTACAAACCAATCGTCAAGCCTATCAAGCGCTTTCTCAAACTGCTCAAGGTGTTAGCTCTGCCGAATCCGCATCTGACAGAGTAGCTAAGCTTAAAAAGGTTGCAAAAAATTGGGAAGATGGAGAAGAGCTAATTTTGGATGGCAGTAAGCTAGTTAAACGTGGAAATTCTCGAATTATTGAGGGCGAATCTGAAATCAGAAAAGGTCAAAACCTGATCGAACATGGTCGCAATAAAATGCAAGATGCGGAAAGTCGTTACCTACCGGGTGGTTAATAACCTGTAAGGTCTGCGATTGCTCAATGGGGCGTAAAATTGTCCTTAAGACGCGGAGCGTACTGTTGCGTGACTTTGTATTCATTACAATGTTTTGACGAGCAAAAAAACTATCTTCACAGGGTGTTTTCCGCCCAAAAAATGCGGTTGAGAGGGACAAGCCTCCGCGGTGGGAAGCCCCTCCTAATTTGAACACATCTAACTTAACCATTTGTTAGAGGTGTGAGAATGACCAGAAAACAAATATAAATACATATTATGCCTCTCAGTGAATTCGACATTAAAAGATATGAAAAATCGGTAAAGGCGTTTATTGGTAAAAATAGACCGCCTACTCATATTAGAGAAGAACTTGATCTTGGCTATAAGCTAGAAAATCAAAGTGTAGAAATATTTGAGATTCGCCCACGCTGGGATAATCCAAAAGAAATAATTGAAACACCAGTCGCAAAGGCAACCTATGTTAATACTCAAGGCGTCTGGAAAGTATATTGGCAAAGAGCTGACTTAAAGTGGCATTGCTATGAGCCACATCCGATAGCAGAAGATATTGAAGAATTCTTAAAAGTGGTGGAGTCAGATGAGCACGCGTGCTTTTTTGGTTAAAACACATAATCAAAATTAATAGGGGCAGAGCCCTTTACGCTTTGTATATACTGGCCTCTGCTTTTTCCCAAGCATTTTAGCTGTACTGGACCACCTATATTCCCTTAACGCTTCAACCATATTGGCCCGAATGAGTTGAGCTCGATGTTTCGACTACATACCAATAGAAAGTATTCAGTTTGCACTAGACTGGCTTGAAAGCGACTGCCCCAGAATGTGCCGGTAGGTTGGTAAGTGTGAACAATAATTTTCTTACACAAAGAGGCACGGCTCTCGATTATTTCCCGCTACACCATATGTTGTGACATATACAGCAGAAGGATTCTTGGTTTTCTTGCCATTGCAAATTAACCCCTGATTTTTTATGTGCTTATCATGTTTTTGTTTGCATCATCAAAACTCAATCTACATTAAAAAGGATTATCCTCTGACCTGAATTATTTAGGGATTATCACGCTACACCTTCTTCTTTTTTTGACTCCATCATTAACATCTAAGCTGCTCTCGTAGCGCGATAAAAGCTAAGCATTTTTCGCCCCGCAACAAAGCCATGTCAAATATAGTGGCTTTGTGTTGAAAAACTCGTTGGTGTGAACTTTGCTC
>CAMYJP010000334.1 GCA_947258675.1 uncultured Desulfobulbaceae bacterium
AAACCGGCAGTGGATATCATTGAAAAGAATGAGGATATATTCCTGTTGGCTGATATGCCCGGTGTTGATAATGAAAGCGTTGAAGTAACGCTTGAAAAAGATACACTCACCATATACGGCAAGGTCGAGCCGGAAATACCCGAGGGACTGAGGCTCACTGAATCAGAATATGGGGTAGGAGATTATCAGAGGACGTTCTCCTTATCTGATGAAATAGACAGGGAGAAAATACAGGCATCGGTCAAAAACGGCGTATTACGACTTAAACTGCCGAAAGCCGAAGCAGTAAAAACAAGAAAAATTCCGGTCAGGACAGAAGTCTGAGGAAAGGAGGTGTGAGTTATGTCATTTAGAGATCTGAGTTTATTCAGGAAAAAAAATGTACCGGTAAAGCGTGAAGTTCGCGATCCCTTTTCACTGATGCATCGTGATATGGAGAGCCTCTTTGATGACTTTTTCAAAGGATTTGAACTTGAACCGTTCTTCGGACCGGACATCAGTTCATACGCTCCAAAGGTTGATGTAAAAGAGGGCGATAAGGAGATCAAAGTGCTTGCAGAGCTTCCAGGAATGGATGAAAAGGACATTAACGTTACTCTTAACAAGGATTCTCTTACGTTAAGAGGTGAAAAAAAGGAAGAGAAAGAGGACAATGATAAAGGGTATCACCGTCTTGAGCGATCATACGGATCATTCTGCAGAACAATTCAGCTTCCTGTTGAGATTGAAAATGATAAGGTATCGGCCAGTTACAAAAAGGGGATACTGACCATTACGATTCCAAAAAGCGAAAAGGCGATCGAAGAGAAAAAGAAAATAAAAATTAACGTTGAGTAAATGTTTCGAATGTCGGAGACTTTTCCGGTCCCTTCTCCATAAAGAGAAAGGACCGGTTTTTTTTATGTGAATGTTATCTTACAATTCAATCTTGATCAATCCAATAATTTTCACAACTTTATTCTTGGAACTCTGTCCTGATATTATCTGGATATCATTCTTTGGGACTTTCAGTTCCTTGGATAAAAGATCTATAAGCTCTTTATTTGCTTTGCCGTCGACAGGAGGTGAGGTGAGCTTTACTTTTATTCCATTGCCATAGGGTCCGACTATCGCTGATTTTGATGAACGGGGCTCAACTTTTATTTTAAGTATTAGATAGTTCTTAATATCTTTTTTGATCATTATGATTTCAGTAACAGTATTGTTGACAAAAGTGGCAAAGGGACAGAGGCACAAAGTAAGTCAATTAAAAACTCTGTGCCTTTGCCACTTTGAACCTTAGTGCCTATGTTACGAATACTATATCCATTTTAATGACATCCTTGTCAGGTACATATTTCCCAATGGAGAGCAGTTTATTATCCTGTGACTTGATTTTGATCGCTTCAGCGGCTTTTAATTCATCTGATAGATTGTTCACTTCTATTGGGTTACCATGACGTACAGCCCCTGATCTGGAGTCATCGACTATCAGATCAGGCAGCCATGACAGGGCATCACTCATTGTATATATGCTTTTTTCCTCAGACTCTCCCCTGATAACATCATGCAGTTTGTCTGGTGATATGCTGTCTGAAATATGGAAGTTTCCAATAGCGGTTCGTTCGAGTTCAAACAGATGGGCACCTGTTCCCAGCTTCTTTCCCATGTCATGGCATAATGTCCTGATGTACGTTCCTTTTGAGCATCTGGCCCTGAAGGTGACATAGGGCAGGTCAAAATCCAGCATCTCGATAAGGCTGATATTTATTTCGCGCAGCTTCCGCTCAATTTCAATTCCCTTTCTTGCCAGCTTGTAAAGCGGTTTTCCCTTGTGTTTAAGGGCTGAGAACATGGGTGGCTCCTGCAGTGTTTTACCAGAAAAAGATTTCAGTACAGACTCAACCTGGTTTCTTTCTACAGAAATGTCATCACATATTTCAATAATTTTTCCGTAAGCGTCCTGGGTATCGGTTGATTCTCCCAGTTTCATGACAGCTTTATATTCCTTATCTAGGGAAGAAAAGAAAGATACAAGCCTTGTTGCCCTGTTTAAGAAGACAAGAAGCACACCGGTTGCCATCGGGTCCAGGGTACCGGCATGACCTGCCTTTTTCGCCCGTAATATTTTTTTGACTTTTGTCACCCCATCCTGGGATGTAATGTCTTTTGGTTTGTTAAGGTTGATTATAATATCCATGGATATAAATATATTATAAAGTGAGAATGAAAAAAATGAGGAGGGTGACGAATGGCAGTAAGGCCTCACCGCCAATATGTTGTTGTACCGGTCCCCGGAATTTTCAGGCCGGCACGACTCAATTTTGAGAAAGACAAAAAACACATTAACACATTGTCGGTTGAGTGTATTTTCTGTTAAAATCAAATCAGGTTTAAAAGCACTTTATTATCAATTATTTTTTGAAAATGTTATGAGATCAGGCTTGAGAAATTGGGAGGGATAATCCAAAGGCTTACCGAAAGGATCATTGACGCTGCCTTTTTGATAAAGTCACCGGCAAATCTGGGCAAAGGGGTCGTAATCTTTCATGGGACGTCATGCACGGGGAAAAGTTATGCCCTGCGCTGGCTTAATAGAAGGTACAAAGGCTGCGAATTCATTGAAATGGATCAGTTTTTGGATAAAGGGGTTTTGCCCGATCCCGGGATTCTAAAGACCGCATTAGACCTTCTTAAGGATGCCGGCGTTGCGGTTCATGAAGCACAAGCATTAGTTAAGAAAATTGAAAACGCAGATCTTGTGGGAGGAAAGAATCCGCGCCATGGATCAATGGTCGAACTCCTCAAAGCTTGTCTTGCGCATGATACTGTGATTGCCACATGCGGGGATCTTCCGGCGCCCAACGTGGACAATGGATACTATGAGATGGTGGGTAGGTACACCTCAAAAACGCCATTGCATGTGCTGGTAGCGCCTGACAGCAAAGTGCTGGCGGAAAGATTCAAAATGAGAGGCCGGGAATCAGACATGGACCATTGGCTTGCGGGCCACAGATGGCGACTGGAGAACCGGGCATATTATGATCTCGTTCTTTCCGGAACCGAGTCGAGTGCTAACATAATGGAACTGATTCGGAATTCCATTTCACATAAACAGAAGAGATACGTATAGAAGGCATTCATTTTTAACAGCATTTCAGATTAAACAGATTTTTTGTTATGTAAA
>CAMYJP010000335.1 GCA_947258675.1 uncultured Desulfobulbaceae bacterium
TGGAAATACTTCAGAACCTCTTGCAGTGTGATGAAGAAACAATATTGACTGCAAGGATTTTGAAACTCTGGTGGGAGGAGTGTAAAGAGCAGGAAATTGCCTAAAAAAATGAATAGCCGTTCAATTTTAGTTGACTACCTGGGCGGAATTCCTTAATATTGCGTTGTTAATTTTTGTTGATCACTTATAAGGTCTTCAGGGGGAGCTGATCAAGGCCGAGAATAGCGTCGCCTGGATTGTTTAAGACAGTGCTGGTGGAAACATAGAATAAAGGATATTGGGTAATGGTGACTAACAATCATTTAGAAGAACGCAGAACGCAGAAACGATTTTCAGTTAATGGCTGCATGTTGATTACGAACACTGCCCACGGTGGCCCTATCAAAGATATTAGCAGGGGAGGGATTGCCTATTATACAGCTGATAGCGGAGAAATCTCACCTGAGGCCATTGTCAGTGGCACGGTAACCTCTGATGAATTACGTCTGGATGCCATGCCCCTTGAAACCATTACAGAGTTTACCGAGGAAAAGGGAAAACATACAATCAAGAGGTATGGGGTAAAATTCAAAGATCTCACCGTGGATCAGGTGTCTCAATTGGATAAATTTATTATAAAATTTGTCGATAATGAAACGAACAATCTCCTGGTACCTCAATAGTTGTAGGTATTACGTTTATGCCCAGTTGGCTGAGAGCAGATCTGTATACGATTTTCTCGTTACCTGGAATTAAAACTCATTAGTATCTCTATTTCCGTTCAGGCTTGTTCCCCTTGGACCTCAATATTTATCAACAATTACTTACGCCGGGACGATTTTTAATGCTGCTGAACAGGAGCTCGCTTTTTTGAGAAGAACTTTGTGAAAAATGCGGGCGAGGAACATTGAGATGAGTAAAAAAGTGTTCCTGATTCGAGTTGAGTGCTATGCGGGATATCGCGGCGATGAAACTCCCAGGCGATTTTTTCTTGGTGAAAGAAAAGTGGAAGTAGTTCGCATACTTGATCGCTGGCTGGGAGAAGATCACCGTTATTTCAAGGTCCGTGGTGATGATGACGGAATTTATATCCTACGCTATGATGACAATTTGGATAGCTGGGAGCTAACCATGTTTGATCGCCGGTTGCAGAATCAACACTAATCCGAATAACTCAAGGTCATTTCAGGGTCCCGGGAGATGACGAGAAATTTTCTTTGGACATGTTGTCTATGAATGTTGCCATTGCCTCAGTTGTTTCTCGATGAATGAAATAATAGTTTTTTGTTCTTCCTGCCCATTTCCTTTAATCTCCAAGGACTCACCAAAAGTGATATGGACTTTTTGGGCGGGATCAATTCTGCCGAAATCTTTCAACCATTTTCCGTTTCCCCAGGCATCAGTCTTCAGCGCCATGGGAATGACGGGCACATCTGCCCGCTTTGCCAGTTTAATTCCAATGGTATTGAATTGAGTTGCATCGAATTGCGTTGTTCTGGTTGTTTGTGGAAAGACAATTACGGAAATTCCGTCCTGTAAACGTTTGCACCCCTCCTTCATGACCACCTTGAAATCTTCACGCGGATTGATACGTTCAACAATGATCGGTCGACAGGCAATCATGATATGTTTAAATATCGGATAGTTCACCAGGCTTTTTTTGACGATGAATGTTGTCTTTTTATATGGCAGGGTAAAAGAAGGAAGAGCAAAGGTTTCAAGTGTACTCATGTGATTACCGATAACAACACAAGGCCCCTGGGTGGCCGCTATATTATTTATTCCAGAAACATGGAATTTACCTCCTATTGATTCCAGGGCCTCGATAATTTCATTACTGCTTTTTCGCCACACCGGATCTGGGTAATTTCCAAGTTTTGCATTCTGACTCGCCTTAACTACAATGGGGAGGACTTTTGTGTAGTAGAATAATGATGGAAAATGACGCCTGAACCATGTGGGACGGTGGGGTCCGGTAATATAATTTCCATCTTCAAACACAAGGGAACTCATGCACTATCCTCCATATATTCATATTGTAGAAAATAAAGTACACCACTTTACCTTTTAGATCGGTTTGAAGTCCAGTCTGAATTCTATTCTTTTTTTACTTGTCGTAAAATTCCTGATTACCGAAAAAATCTACAGTTTTTCCGTGAACAAGGACAATGTTGCAGAAGCAACTTACGGTTTTGTTGGTTGTAACTTGCTGAAAAATATATTTATATTTTTAAATCAGATTTTTGGAATGTAAATTGCATTATTCCCAGGGCTGGTATGGATGCCGCTGGTTTACACTGACAGGATCGGAACAAAATAATTGAATGAGGAGTAAGGATGAATAAGATGAAAAGAGTATTATTTGGTGTTGCATTAGTTATTGTAGTCATCACGCCTTTAAAGAGTATTCAAGCGGCTACTTTCGCTTATATCACCAACTCAAATGACGATACCGTATCAGTGATAGATACATCCACCAATATCGTTACCGCTACGGTGAATGTGGGGAATTATCCATATGGCATTTCAATAAGCCCTGATGGCTATAAGGCGTATATTACAAACTTTTATTCCAATTCCGTTTCAGTCATAGATACATCCACCAATACTGTAAAAACAACAGTTGCAGTGGGTTTGTATCCTGTTGGCGTTGCAGTGAGTCCAGATGGTTCCCTGGTTTATGTGGCTAATCAGGGTTCTGGCTCTATTTCGGAGATAAACACTTCAAGTAATACCGTCACCGCTACAATTGAGGTCGGCAATGCGCCGACCGGCATTTCCATGAGCCCGGACGGCTCTCGGGTTTATGTTGCGGATAAGGGATCTGGAACAGTTTCTGTGGTATACACAACCACGAATTCGTTAATAGCCACGATTGCTGTCGGCGGGCAACCTGTTGGCATTTCTACAACTCCTGATGGCTCTCTGGTTTATGTGACGAATAAGTTACAGCCAAAGGTAACTATAATCGATACTGCAACCAATACCGTTTCAGGGACGATTGATGTAGGTTTATATCCTTTTGGCGTTGCAATAAGCCCGGACGGCTCTAAGATCTATGTTGCGAACAGTGACAGTCACAATGTCTCGGTAATTGAGACCGCAACAAACACTGTTGAGTCGACAATTAATGTGGGGATTGACCCAACTGGTCTTTCCGTGACACCGGACGGCTCCAAGGTTTTT
>CAMYJP010000336.1 GCA_947258675.1 uncultured Desulfobulbaceae bacterium
CGATGCATTTCTCAGAATTTGATAGTTCATTTCATCTGTTTCCATGAGAGAGAAGCCTCCCTCACATAGCATAATGACAAGATCAAACTCAGATTCGTAATCTAATTTACGGGCATCAGCCACGCTAAAATCTATTTTCAACCCTTTCTCATTTGATTTTTCTATAGCTCTTTCGATTTGTGATTGAGATAAATCTACACCCTTAACAGAATATCCTCTTTTTGATAATTCAATGGAGTGTCTTCCTGTTCCGCAACCAATATCAAGTATTCTGGTAGGCTTAATATGATCTATTTCCATTTCGATAAAGTCACACTCGCCCGTTGTCCCTTGAGTGAATGATTCTTCATCATATTTTTTACTGTAATTCTCGAAAAGCTGCTCATACCATTGTTTCAAGATGATGCTCCTTCGACTTTTCAAAATGCTAACGTTCGAGCTACTACTAAGCGGACAGCCATCGTATACTAAGAGATAAATTTATATATTGAGTGGTTTTTTGAACTAAGAATATCACCAACTATCTTGTCTTTGATTGGCTTTAATATGTCTCTCGTATTTTCAGGATACTTATCTACAACAAATAGATGGTTTAGCTCGGAAACTGCCAAGTCCACTTCTCTAGTTAAGAAACACAGGACCACCTTAAAATCGCTCTCTTTTACATCAAATGGAAGCGTGATTAATATCTCGTTGAAACTATGTATCTCCAAGGCATCCAGAAGTTTTATCGCTATCGTTTCTGCTATTGATAACGACTCTATCTGCTCTAGTGATAGGGAAAGATAATCTTGAACTCCGGAGCTTTTAATCATGATTTGAAGCTCGTGCAACGATATCTGTCCAAAAGGTACATAAAGAGCAACATGTAGATCTTCATATAAAACCATCTTTTCTTGTCTAAGAAATTCCAAGTAATAGTCCAGATAGTTCTGTTTGTCAGAAAACGCTTTACACAATTCATAAAGGTGATTTCCAAGATTTACGGATCCGGAAGCCATTCCCCACATTTGTTTATGAACATGAGATATACTTGCCCCCGCCGATGTACGAGTATGAGTCCCCATAACCAAATGTTTAATAGAAGAATTTAGACCAATTACTACACCGGCTGGCGAAGGTGACCAATTATTATTACGCTCCCGTCTTAGAAATTTCCACATAGTAACATTTAGATCCGCAATATCCCCTAGAGTTAAGTCCTGCCAAGCATGAATCGCTCTTTCGGGGAAGGCAATATAATGAAAAAATGGGCCGTAAGGGTAGTCGTTTGCAATAATTAAAGTGTTTTCTGAACCTGAATGTTTTAGCCTTTTAGATTTAAAATTGTCACTGCAAAAAATACATTCCTTTCTTTGCAACTCGCTACTGGCAGATGGATTCTTTGAAGCGATATCCTTGATTTGGAGATCATGGTCGTTAGCGTTGATATAATCCAATATTTTTGGGTCTGTCGTTAGTTCTGCTAGAACCATTCTAATCCATTTATAACCTTCCACTTGAATAAATGGATACATGTTTTTTACACTCGCAAGATCTAGATTTACGAGATCAGGAATTGCCAATGGTTTACCCATTATTCTCATTGCACGTGTTTCACCTATCTGAATATCAAACGGCCGAATAGGGTCTTTCAGAATTGTTACAAAATTGGGTTTGTACGTTTCTTCTCCCAAAATATTCTTTGAGTATCCACCTGTAGTTTCAATGCGAGCTCTAAGAAACTCACTTGTACGGTTATCTGCCCCAGGCACAAATGAAGTGGATAGGTTATTGTTGCTCCAGTGTTGTTCTAATTCCTCTACATCAACATGCTTTACTCGACCTAATATATTTGGCGGCCCTTTTTCATTTTCGTTTTCGTTTTCGTACGATTTGCTACTTTTGGAAAGAATGATTCGAATGGTGGTCTCTAAGTCATCCCTCAACATTGATTTGAAGTCATCTTTCGAGTCATATGACTTATACATTAACTTTGCGGAAAGGCCTTCTTTAAATTTTAAAACCTTAAAAAGTTGCTCAGCATCGTCAGGGGTATTGGGAACTTCGTGTGGGGTACGGAAATAGAACAAAATATCAGAAACAACTGTGTTTGTTTTCCACAGATCATACGCAGCCTCAAATTCTTCTTGAGTACCCGACTCTGATTTTTCCGTTGGACTACCAAACCGTTCCGCCATAATTCCAAGAAATATGTCATAGGCATTAATTCTCGAATTTATTTGTTCCTGAACACTGCCTGCTCCTGGAGGGAGATTTTCCCATCGTTCTAACTTTATTGATATTTCAAGATCTTTCCCCAGTACTTTATTTAAGCTTGAAACGATTTTTTCTACTGCTTTTCTTTCTTCTATCACGTCATTTGGAGAGGACAAAAATATGCAAATTTCTTTTATCGTTTTCATCGCTCATTCCTTGTTAATAATATCTATATGTTTTTCATCACTTTTCTAAATAAAGTCGCTTTTTGCACATTACGAAGCTGTAGAAAAACTAGCTTACGATGAGTCATTTTCTAACAGCCTCGTCATTATTTTAATGACTCAATCATTATCCAAACTCGGCCTAAGTTTCAAGATAATTATCCCCATGGATCTCAATTAATCAAAAAATCGCTGTTCCCTTAAAAAAGTAAAAGGTTCAAGCATCATATTGACGCTTTAGTCGTTATCCTCTGTAATTCACTTTATATCACGCTCGTCTCGAATGGAATATGAAGATGCCTATTTGTCACGTTATGAACAGTGGATGAGGCAGGCAGCTTATTGCCCAAGCGTGGGGAGGATTATTTAAGGGCATTTATTGGAACGCGAAAAGAGGTGCTCCGGTATTTTGATTTTCCGACCCGGTGTTATTTCTGATTCCAAATTGAACTACTAAGCGGACAGCCATCATAACAGCTAAATCGACACATGAAACACGGCTATTATTTAGAACGGATGCCTCGTGAATAGGCTAATAACACAATTTTAAGGAGAATCTTTGGGTCATAGGCGGGACTACCAGTGTCGTCATTATTAAAGCGATGGTCGAAAATACTGAGATCAAGCGCATGCTCGACCAGGTAGGTGAGGCTGTATTCAAAGGTACCGGGCAGTACCTGACGATTGAAGTCGATCGGGATCATCTTTACCTGATCGTAGTTGTAGTCCTTGAAGCGCGCC
>CAMYJP010000337.1 GCA_947258675.1 uncultured Desulfobulbaceae bacterium
GTAACAGCCGCTACATCTTGGATATTTTCTATATTTGATGAAGTATGAAGCGTCGTGCCTTTATAAACCATTGAAATTAAACGATCTGGCCACATTTTGGGATAATAGTTGTCGAGTAGTTGGTTTAAAATGTTTTTCTCTCAACAAGTGGAAGTTAAATGCCAGATTGTGGCATATAAGGTAACAGATCAGAGTTGCATTTGAATATATACAGGTCGGCACAGAGTGAGCCAGCTGTGTTCTTGCGGCAACGTACAACAAATGGTGGCGTAAGACCTGATTTGTCATAGGCACCGGCCTGAAACGGTGCCATAAAAAATTTCTTTGGCAGACCGCATCGCGGATCTAGCCACGCTCATCATAGACCAAGCTGCAAAAGAACTCATTTCCATATTGTAGATCTTGGCAAGCTATAGAGACTCCAGCACACCAGGCTCGCACCCAATGGCGTACGACTTTTTAGCCCAATACTGCCTTGATTAATCAACGTGTTAAGATAGTATGTGGCAAGCTTTTAACACCCACCCCTGGGATTTTGCCGGGGTGGGGGTTAAAAAGCTGTGCTGAAAAATTGAGAGAAGTTACTTGGGAGTAGCGGTAGTTGTTGTTTTTGAACGGTAGGTCTTTTTCTGAAATTTACTGACAGGCTTTTTAGAAACTCGTGGGTATGCCCTGCCTGGTCGACTTTTGTAAGCTGATGCAACTGATCGAGCAGCAGTTCTTTCAAGCGTTGCTATCTGGGTATTTCGATCAGCAGCAATAACAAGTTCTACCTTTCTATATAGATCATCTAAGAGTCCCTTCGAATTGACTTGCCTGGGCCGATGAAATTGTCCGTGATCACGTTTCTCAGGATTGATGCGGTCCTCAACTTCGTTAGAAAGAACTCGAGCGAGATTAAGAATATTGAAACCAGCGAAAAGCTCCTGTTTAATTAAACGCTCACTCCTGCCATGAAATTCTATGGTTTTGAGATAGTTCTTGAGCTGGTCGTACAAGGTTTCGTGGCCCCAGCGGCCATGATATGCATTCATAAAATCGCAGACTGTAACTTCTTTACTTATGACTGTCGTACCAACGAAATAGGTTTCGCTCCCTATTTTGTATCGCAACAACCTTAGCTTTAGCGGCTTTCTTTTGCTTAAGAAGGGGTTTTTTCTTTTAATCCTGGAAAACGATTGGGGGCTTGGTAAAAGTTCTATAGTACGATCTGTCTCCGTTCCTTTCATAAAGGCATCAATAATCGTGAAAGAACCCGATGGCAGACGAAATATGGCATCGATCCTCTTTTCGAGATGCTCATGCAATAAAGCATAACTAAAGTATCCACGATCATAAACAACCACATCTGTGGGCCGGAGTTTTTCAAGATGTGCTAGTGCTTCAGTCCTTTCATTCCAGGAGCTCCCAAAGCTAAAATCGTGGACTATTTTTGTTTTGAGGTTGTAGAGAGAGCTTAGTAGCCCTTGAGGGTAGTGAGCATGATCGCAATTTTTTTTGTACCCACCATTGTTTTTAAGAAACAAGCTCGTAGGGACATTGACCTTACTACCATCTACGCCGAATATCCGTCTTCCAAACCAAGAATATTGATCTGAATTTTCTGAAGACGCTTCATAGTGGTACACAATAGCATCGTTAATCTTCTCAAAGGTATGTGATGGTATTCGTCTACGAACATCACTAAATGTTGAAGGGGCAAAAGATTCTTTGAAAACCAGTTTGATCCCGTGGCTATTGGCATGATCAAGAAGCTCACATAGCAAAGAATTGTAGGACTCTTTATTTTTAGCAAAGACGATACGAAATGTTGCTAGGATCATTGTTAGGCCGTCGAGCTCTTTAGTATTTAGAAGCTCGTTTTGGTTGAGTGATTCAGAAATTTCGCATACGCTAAGCTGGATCTTTTCCCAGAGATTGAGCTCGTTTTCGTAGAGCCTGAATTTTTGGATTGATCTATCAAAGTACTTTGGAGGTTTTGCCTTTGGTGAAGCTTGGCTGCCGCAGAGTTTTTTTCGGTAATCCGAAGAAAGAGGAAATAAAAAGATTTCTTTCTCTCCGCTACTATTTTCACGCCGACCCGAGGTTGTTCCGACGCTAATCCAGTTTGCCGACTTGTAGGAGGCTCCAGAGAATTTGCTCGAATCTACGAATGTCTCCATAAGAAGTGGCTTAAACCCAAATTTTCTTTCCCAATCCTTTGGAACCTGAACCGCAGCCTGTGAAAGAACTTGAGAAATAAGATTTTTGATTTTGATCCATGGAAAAACTACTAGCCTATTGTTGTTGATTACTAAATTTAGACGTGTCTTTTTATCTTGCTCGTCCCAACCAATATGTTCGTCTCTGCCTTTGAGGTTGTATGAGCCGGACGATGCAAAGGATATGCATCCAATTGGGTTTTTAATCCCTTCAACGCGAATGAAGTACTTAAGATGTAGGCCAAAGTTTTTTTTGTAACCGAGATAGTGGTATCGACCCACCAAATCTTCCCATAGTTTGTTTTGGGCTCTGTCATCACTTAATTCCAAGCTCATTCGAAAACACTGACTTTCTCCAACCAATTCCATTTTCTCGGTAATATCCAGGCAATCGGTGATTTGCTTCGAAGTTCGTTGTTTCTTTACTCTACTCTTGATTGGCTGAATACTAATCTTTCCTGATGCATCAAGCTTTTCTAACATTCGCAGACAAGAATCCACTTTTAAATTTCCACCTACATTCTTCCACTCTAAATTTTCGCATATCGTATAGGCCAATTCTTTTCTGGGAAGCGACTGATACGTTTCGATTAGTTTCATTATTAAAATCGTTTCTGATTTTTTAAAAACTCGACCGCCACATTCCAAAGCATTCATAACGCACCGCCATATTGCAAAATTACTGTAGAAAAATATTCCTTACTTTATGATCTCTCAAATGCGTTGGAATGTCAAGCGAATTTTTTATCGCGGTAACAACTTAAAAAAATGCGGTTTTTATAGAGGTAGGGTAACGCGAATAGTGCGCCGTATGACATTGGGCCAAAGGGGGGCTACACAATCGAGTAACTGAAACGATTTTACTAGAGCCTTTCGATCTATACGAGACACGAAGTTACCTAGAAGGTAGGGGTGTCCACTGGCCAGACCAGCTGGTTCGCCTC
>CAMYJP010000338.1 GCA_947258675.1 uncultured Desulfobulbaceae bacterium
CGGTCATCAAAATATTTGACAAAATCATCATTGAGTTCAATTCGTAGAGACCCTGCAGCCAGACCTGACACCGTAATGATCAGAATCCAGAACAGGGGTTTGCGATATTTGACAACAAAATTGGCAAGCCAGTCGCAGGAATTGCACTGGGCAGCGCTCTGTTTCTTGATGCGTAAGGGAAGTATTGCTACCAGAGCCGGCAAAAAGAAAACCGAATAAATAAAGGCGCTGATAACTCCCATGGCGACGATATTGCCCAGGTCGTGAAAAGGCGGCGCATCGGAAAAATTCATGGACAAAAAGCCAATGGCCGTTGTGACACTGGTCACGAAAACCGGGGCCATGTTAAGCCGCAGGGATTCGGCAATGGCAGCATGTTTTGAGTTACCCAGTCGCATCTGTTGAAAAATTGTAACCAGGATATGGATGGAGTCGGCCACTGCCAGGGTTAGAATGATTGTGGGTGCGTTCACAGAGGAAGGAGAAAGTTTAATGCCGATCCAGCCAGCCAACCCCAAACCGGTGACCATGGAAAAAGCAATCACCATGAAAGAGGCAAAGGTGCCTGTAAAAGAGCGAAGCGCCAGGAACATGATGACAAAGAGCACCAGATACATAAGCGGCACCAGGTTTTTCATGTCATCCTGGGATGCAATGGCGAAGGCCGCATCTATGATGATGCCGCCGGTAAGATAAAAGTCGATGTCTGGGTAACGGGCTTTGAATTCACCAAGCATCTGATAGGCATAGTCGGAAATCTCATCGGTTTCTTTCTGGGATTTTCCGGGCTTGGTCAAGAGCACGTTCACCGCGGTTACATGGCCGCTGGGTGATACCTGGCGGTTGACCAGCAGGGGCTCGTTAACGGCGATATTTTTTATCCGCAGTAAATCGTCATCTGAGAGATCCTCAGGGTCTTCGACCAGGTCTTCGACAATGAGTTCGTCCTCTTCCGCAGTGGTATGCTGATAGTTAACCAGAGAATCGACCCGGGTGGAGTATGGCATCTGCCAGCAAGCCTCGGTAAGTTCCACCAGCGCTGCCAGACTCTCACGGGTAAAGACCTTTTTGGATTTCGGGGCCAGAACAAAGAGGACATTTTCATCCTTGGAATAGGTGTTTTCCAACGCCTCCAAGGCTGTGAGCTGTGGGTTTTCTTCGCTGAAGTACATTCTGACATCATTGTCAAAAGTCAGAAAGCGGGCGCCGCTTGCTGCTGTGGCAACCACAAGGATGGTGACAATAATAATCCCCCATCGGAATTTCACTACCCATGCACCAAAGCCGTTTCCGTTTTTATGCATTTTTTTTGATCAGACTTGGTGCCTGATTCTCCCGTTGGGTTACAAGGTTATGAATAATCTACCAGACTTTACTTGTTTGCCCTCAAAGTCCAATTTAAGCGGCGAATTTTTGTTGACAAGAGTTTGTGAATAATTAGAATTTTATTCATTATTCATCCCTCTTCGCCAGGCCATGGATCAATAGGCGAGCAACACCATGGGCATATCGTTCCATGTCTTCCAGGCTGATAATATGCAAGAAGGGCGGGTAATGAAACAAGATGGTTGCTTTTAGGATTAATTCTGCGGTGGCGACAATGTCTTCGAAGGATTTCAGCAATAAGGGATATTTTTACGTCTTTATGCTGTTCAACCAGGTCGTACCGTTCATGGGTGATAAAGTCCACGGCTTCATTGATTTTCGGCTCTGTGCCACAACACTTGTTTGTGTAATGCAGCATTTCGAGAATAAAGGCTTCAAGCTTGTCTGTGGCGGAAAGACCAGGTCGTCGGACTACATCCCGCAGGCCGTCTTCGGTCTCTTTGAACATAAGAATTACCAGCTCGGCGATAATATTCTTCTTGCTTTCAAAAAAACGATAGATATTGGCAGCTGACATATCACAGTCCCTGGCGATTTCTGCCATGGTGGTCTTGTTAAAGCCATACTGCCGGAAACGGTTTTGCGCAGATTCCAGGATTGTCTTTTTTATTTCTTCTGCCGGAGTCATGAAATCACTATAATCACTGAATAATGAATAATCAATAAAATATTCATTATTCCCAAAGGGTGGAGACTTCCGATTGTTTTTGGTGCCAATGGTTTATACATGCGCTACCTACCTGGAAGAATAATCAATGGCTAGTTAGTTTCCATCCGGAAACGGCCTTTTCGGAGTCTCGTTTTGCTCGCTTACCTCAAGAACCTCTGCGTCAAACTGCGGGGTTGCTTGTGCGGCGTATCCACATACGCCTCCGCGCAACTCCTCGTTTTCCTTGATCTTCTTGAAAAAGTCTCATTTCCGAATTGGAAACAATCAATTGTAACCATCCGCAAGAAAAGCGTTTCCGGATGGACACTAGTTAATTATTAATCGGAAAGGAGACTTCTGGGTAAAGGACGGCTCTAGCGGGTTGCTCAGACAGGTTCAAATTCTCTTCCGTCCGTTTTTGTGGGGCGCGGCTGGGTGAAAGGGCAATATAGATAAAATGTCTGTTCCTTGTGCTGCATGGTATCCCTTTCGGGGGTGGAGGCTAATTCTGCTCAACAGCCACATTTCTTTGGTTTTAGCTATATTTCGGAATCATACTGAATCGATATATGTTTTGTTACTATTTACATACGAGAGGTCTGTGGTTTTCAGGATAATTCTGTTGGCGTGCCGCAGATTTAAGTTCTGCAACACCCTTTCTGATTCCGTCGATAATTCGGTTTTCTCGAAAATACGACAGCATTTTCTGCATTATTTCCTCGCCTTTTCCATCTTTGACTATAAAGTCCAGCCCGGATCCAGCTTCAATGCGGACACGACCTTCTTGCAAGGCAACGGAGAGGAGAACACCATTCTTCAGCATCGGTTGTCCTATTTCCCAGGCTGTTGCCGTTCGGGTTGAAAATTTATCGATTTGCTCGCCATGCAAAGAATCAATCGTCAAAACCAGTATCTGATGACAGGTCTCTTTTTCATATCCTTGCAGGTCTTTAGCCAGGGCTGAAGCCTCTTCTTCTGTGAAAACTGCGGCATAATCATTCACAAATCCGATTCTTTTAGGAGGTGCATTGGTACCATTGCTTTTGCACCCAATCAGAATCAACGAAATAAACAAGAACAGTAGAAGATAACGGAAATTGTGTTGCACTTTTGATATCCTTAATTTATGTGATGAATTGTTTTTTTTAAAAATTATTGTATCCAAGAAAAATTGGGTAAATATTGGGCCAAACAAAGATCATAGGGTTGATAAATCGTGGCGGAGAACTATTCTGCCCTTGATGCGGCCTTTAAGCATCAGGTCGATATTTTTTTCAAGTTCGTTTAGTGAGATAATTTCCGCAATTCCGTCAAGATCAAGTTTCCAAGGTTCGGCAATCTTGCTCCATATCTTTTCCCTTGTGGCCATAGCGCACCTGGCAGAGTCAATACCAAAAAGAGATATACCTCGCAGAATAAAAGGATAGACGGTCAGTGTTAAATCGGGAGATGCAACATTGCCGCAGCAGGTAACCGCACCGGAATATTTTGTAGATTTAATCGCTGTTGCTAGAATAGGTCCGCCGACCGTGTCGATAACCGAGGACCATAATTCTTTCATAATGGATCGATTGCTTACGTCTATTGCTTGATCCCTCGGTATAATCTTTTCCGCGCCGAGACTCTTTAAGTAATCCTCCTGGTCTGTTTTTCCGCTTACAGCAGTTATTTTGAAACCTTCTTTGGCAAGGAGGGCAACGGCTATACTGCCGACGCCTCCGCTGGCTCCAGTGACAAGAACCTGACCCTGTTCCGGTCGGATACCATAGTCCAGCAGACGCTGAACAGACAATGCGGCAGTGAATCCAGCGGTTCCAAAGATCATGCTTTCTTTGAGGGACAAATTGTCCGGGCAGGGTAAAGCCCATCCGGACGGTACCCTTATATATTGACCAAAGCCGCCAGGGATGTTCATGCCCAAATCATAGCCACTTACAATCACCTTCTGTCCGGGCTTGAAATTTTTATGCCTGCTTTGCGCGACAACTCCGGCGGCATCTATTCCGGGGGTATGCGGGTAGTTTCTGGTCACGCCTCTATTGCCAGATGCAGATAATGCATCCTTGTAATTTAAGGATGAATAATGGGTTTGAACAAGGATATCCCCTGGAGGCAAGTCGGAAGTGGAGCGGGTGACAATCTTTCGAGTAAATTCTTGTTCAGTATTCTCTTCAACTTGGAACGCTTTAAAAGGAATAGTATCCACAATTGTATCCAATTTTAACTTTCTGATTAGGGCTATCTGCCTGAATTGTTCACAACTTTATGATGTTGTGCCGAGGCCGGTTTACAGTTTACGGTTTACGGTTGCCGGTTAACCAAAAATAAAAAGAATTAGCTATATGACTAAGATTCATTCGAAAATGAGTTTTCTCTTGAGGGAGTATTTATTTATTACTGACCGTAAACCGGCAACTGTAAACTGTAAACCCTTCAAACGAGCTAGTTTAAATACTACCGGCAACTGTAAACTGTAAACCCTTCAAACGAGCTAGTTTAAATACTAATTACTTATGAAATACTAATTGGTTCCGTTAAGTCAGAAAGTTGAGTATCCAATAATTTCTTTACACAAAAAAGTGATAGGTTTTTATTGCAATGTTGAGGTCTGGAAGCAATTTAAAGCAACGCTCAATTTTTTAAGGATAAACACGTTAGAGCGCAGAAGTCACGAATATTTATTTGCTTGATTGGGATTTTGAGTATTGATTCTTGAGAGCACTTAACATATTCTAATTTGAAGTCGAAAAAGTCTTAGGTAAACGAATTTTATTTTTATGGGCTCTATAAGATTTATTGCCAACTGGCAATCCTATAAAACGGCAAAAGATATTTCTACCTGGGTTGAGGAATTTGAATACCACTATAATCCTCAACCAGACGTTGAGATAATTATAGCTCCAGCAAGTATTCTGCTCCATGAGTTGCAGCGTACCCTGCAGTCCTATCAGTTACATGATATTCGTCTAGCTGTCCAGGATATATCGCCTTTTCCGTTTGGAAATTACACCGGAGCAATTGCGGCTCCAATGGTGGAAGGAATAGCCGAGTATGCGATAGTCGGTCATTCTTCCCGGCGACGATTTTTCCATGAAACAGACATGGAGATTGCGAATAAAGTTTTTGAGGCAGCGGCAGTTAATATCACGCCGCTAATCTGTGTGGATATGCCCTATGCCAGATCCCAGAAAGCAGCTCTGGGAGAGCAGCACAAAGGTCTTATTGTTTATGAGCCGGTGGAGGCAATAGGTGTTGAAACTTACCAATCACCGGAAAATGTTAAAAAATCAATTGGGAAGATCTGCGAGATTTTTCAGGTTGATTCTGTATGCTATGGTGGTGCTGTGAACAGTGATAATGCCACTGACTATTTGGCTATTGACAAGGTGAATTCTTTACTTGTCGGATCGTCCAGTCTCGATCCGATTGAGTTTGCTAAAATATGCTTGTATCCATGATGGAGTGAAGTAATGAAAAATTTTCTGAATATTATACTGGTTGTCTTCTATCTTTTGCCGCTTACTATCAATGCAAAAGAAATTGTTGAAGAACCGGTTGATTCTATAGAAATGATTGAAGAACAACCACCAGTAGAGCAGATTTTTGAACCTGCTTCTCTACCGGCATTGATCCAGGCTCTGAGAATCGATGAGCCAATGTATTATTGTGGGGAGAAGGTGCCTCTGCACGTGCAGGAGGTAAAAGAACGATTTGAGAAAGAGCTGCTGCTGACACTTTGGGATAGGGCTCAGGTTGTCCTGTGGATAAAACGATCCCGACGTTATCTGCCGATTATCGAAAAAGCTTTACAGAAGCACAAGCTGCCTGACGATTTGAAATATGTGGCAGTGATTGAAAGTGCTCTATTGCCTCACATAGGCTCATCCAAAGGGGCTATGGGGTACTGGCAATTCATGAAGTCTACAGGTCGCAGATTCGGATTGACTATCGATAATAAAATAGACCAGCGGAGGAATATTTTTGCATCGACTGAGGCTGCCTGCCGTTATTTTGACAAGCTGCACTCTTTATTAGGATCGTGGATTCTTGCATCGGCTGCATATAACATGGGTGAAGACAGGCTGCAAAGGGCAATAAAATCTCAGGAGGTAAATGATTTTTATCAGCTGTATCTGCCGATGGAGACCCAGCGATATATATTTAAAATACTGTCAGCAAAATTGATCTTAATGGATCCGGCTAGATTCGGTTTTAATGTAAATGAAAGCGATCTTTACCCTCCCCTGGAATTTGACCAGGTTACCTTTGAATGCCCCGTGATTACCCCTTTGCAGATTGTCGCCAATGCTGCTGAATCATATTATAAAAAGATAAAAGATCTCAACCCTGAACTGCGAGGGCAGGATCTTGGCAAAGGAATTCATACTCTTGCCATTCCCAAAGATACCGGAGAGGCCTTTTATGCCAGTTTTGATATACTACTGGAAGAGTGGCGACAGGAAAATGCGGTGAAGACCTATATAGTAAGAAAAGGAGACAATCTGTCCCTAATCGCTGAACGATTTGATGTCCCTCTTCGTTCTTTGTTGCGTTGGAACAGGCTCAATCCAAAGTACCATATATATCCGGGAAAAGAGTTGGTTATCTACCAATAGGTGACTTCCAAATTGTTGGTTGAAAGCGATATCCAAGCAATTTTTTTTTGCGATCTTCACTCACTAACATTAATGGGCATCATTATACAGGTGGCGGTAATTTAGAAAAATAGGTCTTAAGGTTTGCCTGTTTGTCTATTACCGGCTCAATATTGCCTTGCTTGGATGACATGATAACCATGACCCCAGGGCCATGTCCGGCTAGAACGCAGTCAGAATGCACAACTATTCCAACGACTATGGATCCGGTTTTATATATACGGCCATAGGTGGCGTCTGCATCCATGATAGCGACAACATCACCAAGTCTGATCCTGTGAAGACTGTATTTATCGATGGTTGGTTCATCAAAAAGCTGAATATCGTAATCTCCACTGTTACTGTGAATCGAACCTAAGCCAGATCCCATAATCTTTGCCGGTATTCTGTGGGTTACGGGTACTCGCAATTTTTCTGTTTTCAGAGGTTTTATATTCATGACCTTCAAAAGTGCCGGGTCAAGATTCAATATCTTGATGGAAGGGAATTGAGGCAATTGCAGACCACAGCCAAAAGCCTTAATTTGTATCTTGTCGCCTATGATTAGATCTTCCAGTGTGTTGGGTTCAAAGTCGATCAGAACATGTTCAATTCCTCCATGTTTGCCGGTAACTCTTCCAAATTTCCCCTTAGCATCTCCTGAAATAACTTTTGCTGTATTACCAGCACAAGAAAAAAGGTTAAGCGCTCTGTTGGGCCCAACCTGACCTTGAAACTTTGTAAAATTGCTGATACTGACGCCGGGCTCGACATGGTCGGCGAACAACCCGCAGGCCGGGTCCCCGATTCTGACATTATAGGTGATACCTCCGACACCAGGATAGACATCGGAGTGACCGTCAGGATCGATACGGTAAGGATTGACACCGCCAAGGGGTGAAGTTATTTCTCCAATCACGGACTGGCAAACAAGGCGGTCTTTATTTAACGTTCTGCTGAAAAGACCAGGGACTCGATATCAAGAAAATCAAGCGTATGGTGATCGAAAAGTAATTTTATTTTTGCCTCGAAACCCTCTTCCGGTTCTTGATCCCAAAAAAGCATGAACTCCGGAATCATTGGTAAAACAGGAAATATTATTCCTATGGAAGCGGTAGAGTCTTGATCTTGAACTCCATCGAGCTGCTTTGCCAAAAAAAGTATCTGATCATGATCTGTTTTTGAGAAAAGATCAGCAAGGCGGTTTTCACAATATGTTGCCAGAGTTTTCACTTTGGATATCGAATTAGGCATGCTTTCCATCCCAATCCAGACATTCTCCGGCGGCCGTCCGCCCCCGGAAGAGATATAATTGTATAAAAGAATCTGGTCTCGGGGATCTTCCGGCTCAGAGCCATTAATCAAGATAGTGTTTTTGTTGAGGACTACTTTTTGCCCCAGATACGAAAAATTGAGAGTGTCATGTTGGTTATCGTCAAGTGTTACGCCCAGGGAGGATGCAATAACCGAGAATTCTAATGTGGCGATTTTACTTTTCAGGTGTTCAATTAAAGCCAGATCTCTTTCTTGTCCAATATCCTGAAGGTTTTTTGCAGATGACTGCTCGATGGTTAATCCCTGAAGGTTTATATAAGGACAATGGGTTGGATTTTCTCCCGTTTTTGTTACCGCTACAGCAAAAGCCATGCAGGTGAGATGGCCGCATTCTCCGCAATTGGTCTTAGGTGTTCTTTGAATGATGTCGAAAGGGTTCATTGGCAATCCGGCATTTTGTTTGTAAGATTTGAAACGGAAGCATATAATAAGCCGACTCAGGAGAAGAGGCAAAATTATTTTCAATGACTTCCCGGTAATACACATCTTAAGAGAGAAGCACCATATATTTGTTTCAAGCCTTGATGGATTCGCAAAAAGTCAAACTAGATAAATATTAACAAAACATCCTGATTTCTTACAGTAATGGAAATACTATTTTTAGGGGTTGGTGAAGCATGTGACCCAGAATATCCTAATACATCGCTTCTGCTGACTGCTGGCTCCGGAGCCATTCAAATACTGCTTGACTGTGGTTTTACTACTCCCCATCTCTATTTTAAAAAATGTTCGGATCCCGAAGAACTCGATGCTTTATGGATATCTCATTTTCACGGAGATCACTTTTTCGGAGTTCCTTTGCTGCTGTTAAGGCTATGGGAGATGAACAGAAGTAAAAAACTCATTATTATAGGCACCAAGGGTGTAGAGCAAAAAATAATTCAGGCTATGGATCTTGCCTACCCTAATTTTCGAGAGAAATTATCGTATTCTCTTGTATTTCATGAAGCAGAGCCAGGCGTTTATCTGAAGAAAGCAGGTTTAGCATGGAGAACCGCTGAAGTTAACCATTCAGGGCCCGGTCTTGCAGTTCGAATCAGTGATGATGAAAAAATATTTTTTTACAGTGGCGACGGGCGCCCTACTTCTGCTACTTTGGAATTGGCCCGTGACAGTGATTTGGCTGTTCATGAAGCCTTTCGTTTTGACCAGGATACTCCAGGACATGGAAGCATAAAGGGTTGCATTGAATTTGCCAAACAAACAGGAGTGAAGA